>JBOFVP010000213.1:0-6799 GCA_051653165.1 Clostridium sp. | reverse complement strand
TTTCTATCGTCAGTAAAATTTTATTTGAACACCTTTCATAATTAAGTTGCCTACTCTCTTTTATAGTAGGCACTCTATTAGAGGTCATCATCCCCCCATGGTGGCTTCTAACAGAGTTTTTAAACAAAATATACTAGGAGGTTATCGATGAGAACAGAAAGTAGCAACTCTTTAGCACTTGAAAGGTCTATGAATCTTCAATGTCATATCATGACTTTTGAAGAAGCTCTTAGACACGCAAGTGTTAATGATAAATTGGATGACGAAAGAAGAGAGAGAATGTTTGGACTTATGAAATGGAAATTTGATATGAACATCCATTTTGATAAACGATATGAAAAAATATTATCTTTAGAAAATTTAGAGGAAATAAAAAAAGAACTCTTGTCATTAAGAAAAGAGATTAAAAGTTTTAATGATAAATTTGAAAAAAGCTTTGAGATTTTAAAAAGAGATGAGCTTTATTATGAAAAGATTGATGATGATGTAAGAACATATTTAATCAATTATGCTGCTAGATGTAGAGAAAAACTAAGAATTGAAAATTCAATGGTCGAAGAGAAACTAATCAGAGAAAATAAAGAAAATTTAAATAAATAAAAAAGGCAGGTATACTCACCCACCAATATCTCTCGCAAAGATATTATAGAGTATACCTCCTAAAAATGCAAATACTTTTTGCAAATAGGGAGGTTTTTTTTATGAGAATAAAAGTTTTATCAAATACTATAGAAGCAAGTATTTTCCATCAAGGTGAAAGATACTATTTCAAAGGGAATATGGATTCCATTTTTAAAGATATAAGCAAATTACTAAATGTTAAATACTAATTCTATTGGAGGAACAAATGAACAATAAAAATTTTTGGGATGCTATGCAAGATTTAAGTCCAGCACTATTTAAAACATATGCTGCTATAAATAAATTATCAGATAACGAGGTCGGATATTGTTTTGCTACAAACGAGAGTATATCTATTAAACTTAACAAGCATGAGAAAAGTATTAGTAGAGATATAAGCGAACTAATCGAACTTGGATATCTATTTGCCAATCAAATAAAAATTGGATTTAAAGTTATTGAAAGACGTTTATACACTGCTGAAAATATCAAAACTTATATGAAGGATCAAAAGAACATTTCAAACTTAATTAAAACTACAATGAAAGAGATTGAAGGAGTATTTTATTACTACAACGAATCTAATTCTACGGGTAACAAAAGTGTTACTCGTAAATATACAGGTAACAAATTTGAGGATGGCACGGGTAACAATTATGAGGAGCGTACGGGTAACAAAAATGTTACGGTAACTAATACTAATATAACTAATACTAATTCTACTACTACTGAAATAAATACTGAACCAAAAAAAGAAAGTAGTAGTAGTCTATTTTTAAATATTTTAGATTCAAGTACAAAAGCAAATATCCTATCAAGTAATCCAAATATCACAGAAGCAGAGTTTAATACTCTCTATGAAAAATGCAAACTTGAAGTTCAACAAGGATTTGCTAAAAACCTAAACAGTATTCTTGTGCAATCAGTTAGAGGACTTTGGAACTTCCAAGCTAAAGAAGTTTCACCTAAATCAACTACACAAAAACCTAAAGCTGAAAAAGCAATTGTAACAATAGCAAATGACTGTATTGATTTTTACCAATGTTTCAAAGATTATCATACTCACGATGAGATAATTCAAAAATTTAAAAAATCTTGTACTGGTATGGATGAAAAATTAATCAATAACTACACTGAAAAAGTTATTAAAGCATTGAAAGAGGTGGGATAATGGATGATAAGCAAAAGGAATTAATCAGATTAAGAAATTCACTTAATACTGAATTAGATATGACTAAATCAGATATAACCGAGTCTGAACAAGCTCTAAGAAAGCTCAAGCAAAAGAGATCAAGACTTGAAGCTAGAATTGCTAAAGTTAATGGTGAAATTATAAAAGCCAATAACGGTGGTAAAGAGGTTCCAATCTATTTCTGTAACTCGAAAGGAATGATTTAAATAGAATTTACAAAAAATAAAAAAAGGTTCAGCCCAAAAGCCAAACCCTCACTTTGCAATGAGAGTATAACACTGAGCCTTCTTGTATGTCAATTAAAAAAATATCTTGGAGGATAAAATGATAATAAAACTTAATAAAAACGACTTTAAAAATCTTATGGAGATTTTAGAAAAACATCAAATAATACAGGCTTCAACTTCAAATGAAGTTGTACAATTTGAAGCTTTCAAACTTGTTTATAAACTTAGTTTAGAAGAGGAGCTAGTACAAATCAAAAGCCAATCTAGAGATATTGATGAGTTTTTCAATAAAATCCATCAAATAGCTGAAATAGAAGACCGAATGATTCCTGGTGAAGGAAAGTGTTCTTTAAAGAAAATTATCGAAAAAGAGTTAGGTATCAATTTATCGGAGGTAGAAGAATGTCAGTAATCTTAATTAAAAATAATAAAGGGGGAGTTGGTAAGAGTTGGATAACTCTCCAACTTGCTCATGGACTACAACATGTTACAAATAAAAAAGTTTTGATTGTAACATCTGATAACCAGAATAACATTTTAGAATATGCTGGAATGGAAAAAACAGTTTCAAACTCTGGACTTGAAAAATGGATAAAAACTGGAACTGGTGATTTGATAAGATTAAGAGAAAATCTATTTTTTATCCCTCTCAAAACATCACACTTGAACCTACAGTCCAAAGAGAGATTGGAACGGCTATTTGAGGCATTTAAAGAGGAATACGAGTATATTTTAATAGACTCTACACCTGTAGTTGGAATAGATAAATACTTTGTTGAATTAGCAGATAAAGTAGTTGTTCCTGGATTTGCTGATAAGGTAACTATAAACTCGATAACTTCACTTTTAGAAGGAGTTGAAATTAGAAAAGTCAAATCAGTTATCATAAACAAATGGACTAAAACATCTAAAGAGAAAGAATACTATAATGGATTGAAAGAGGTCTTAGAGCCTTTTGAAATACATCTAACTGCTCCAATAAGTCAAAGTGCAACAATTGGAAAACTGATTGATGATGGAAAAACAATCTGGGAATCTAATTCTAAAAAAATTAAAACAATACAAGAAAGTTTTGTGACTGTGATCGAGGAGATACTATGAAAGCATTGGCTACCTTAAAAGCAAAAGTACAAGAAGACTATCAAAGTTCATTCGAATTTGAAAAGTATGAAATTGAGGAAGATATCAAAAAAGAGGTTATTGAAAATGAAGCTATTATATTTCGGAACTTCCGAAATATGTCTGAATCTTTATATAAAGTTTGTAAGGCTCTTTATGAAAATTCTTTAAAATTGAAAAGGTCTGAAGGTAGCTTTATGGCTTGGTATGAAAATATTGGATTGAGTAAAGATAAAGTATCTGAGCTTCTAAAAAGATATGATTTATATATGAATTTTCCTGATAAAGCTCTATATATAACAAGTCTTTCAACTCAGGCAGTTAAACTACTTACAGGTAGGGACCTTGATATAAATATTGTTTATGACACTGTGGAATTGGAACTTATAAAAGTTGATGATATCAGATGCTTTATAGAGGCTAGAAGTACTCCAAAAGAGGATACCATAGAGCTTGAGGATGGATACAAGATTGAACCTCTTATTCAGAAAGAAACTAAAAAATGTGTCAACTATAAAAATTTTGAAAAGTTAAGAAAAAATATATCAGCTATGGATTCAAAACAAATATCTCAGGTTGAAAAAGAGATTGATCTATTTGAGAAATATATCAAAGAACTTAAAAAATCTTTAGCTGATAGAAGCTTAGAATTTGACAATAAAAATAATATTAAATTAATTAAATAGGTAGTTATAAAATACAAGTTTAAATTTATAAATTATAATTAGGAGGGTTGTTATGTCTACTATGATAGCAGTTGAAGAAGTTGCAAAACTTTGCAATGTTGGAAATGGTAAAGCTTATCAAATCATTAGAGAAGTTAATAAAGAAATGAAAGAAAAGGGATATCTAATAATCAGAGGTAGAGTTAATAAACTTTATCTATTAGAAAGATTTGGAATAACAAAAGGAGATTAATTATGCCAGCAACTAAGGATAAGAACGGGACTTGGATGTCCCGTTTCTATTATGTAGATTACGAAGGAAAAAGAATTAGAACTTTTAAAAGAGGTTTTAAAACTAAAAGAGATGCTCTTGAATACGAAAGAGAGTTTCTATCTAAATATAAATTTGAAGTAAGCATGACATTTAAAAGTTTATACGAGCTTTATATAGAGGACTTAAGTCATCGATTGAGACAACACACTATCATCAATAAAAAATATATAATTGAAATGAAAATATTACCATTTTTTAAAAATTTAAAACTGAGTGACATTACTCCGGTTATAATTAGAAAATGGCAAAATGAACTTTTAAAAGCTATAAACCCAAGTAGTGGAAATCCATATAGTCAAACCTATATTAAGACTATTCATAATCAACTTACAGCTATTTTTAACTACGCTATTAAGTTTCATTCATTACAAGAAAACCCTTGCCATAAAGCTGGAAGTATTGGAAAGAAACATGCTGAAGAAATGAATATCTGGACACCAGAAGAATTTAAATTATTTATTGAAACTCTTAAAGATCACCCTGTTGCTTATGCAGGATTTAATATTTTATTCTGGTGTGGTCTTAGAGTTGGAGAGCTCCTAGCTCTTGAAGTAAAAGATATTGATTTTGAAAATGAAACTTTAAATATTAACAAGTCTTATCAGAGATTAAATAAAGAGGATGTAATTACTGAACCTAAAACTCCTAAGAGTAAAAGAATTATTGAAATGCCTGCTCAATTGATTCCAATATTACAAAACTACCTAACAGCACTGTATAAACCAAAACCTAGAACAAGGTTAATTCCTCATACCAAATATATTTTTGAGCATGCTATGAAAAAGCATTCAGAAATTGCTGGAGTAAAAAAAATAAGGATACATGATCTTAGACATTCACATGCATCCTTACTTATTCATTTGGGGGTTAATCCTCTAGCTATTGCTAGAAGATTGGGACATGAAAAGGTTGAAACAACCTTAAATACTTATTCTCATCTATTTCCTAATAGTAATAAGGAAATGATGGAGTTGTTAGGAAAAATCTAACTATTATGCTTATTAATAAAGGTTTTTAAGTAATCTATTTAAAAACCTTCGTATTCTCCAACTCCAATATTTCCATTTTTCCTTATCCATCTTATGCAAGTATTTCCTTTACCATACGTTTTATTTGCATACTCTTCAGCTTCACTTTTACGTTCAAACTCAACTTCTTCTAATAAATCTTCATCATCATAGTCTCCATTTGTATCCAATTCTGAATCTATTTTAAAAATTAAAAAAGTTTTCATTTATCCCTCCATTATTCACTTGATTACATTTGTTTTATAAATTTTTCCCCTTAGAAATTTATTTTCCTTTTCTTAATTCTATCCCTAACATTTATATACTCTACAAAATATATTTTGTCAATAGTGTTATTTTACACGCATACTTTTTAGCTCTTATTAAATCAAACATCTCATATAGAGATTTAATAGTTTAACTCACCTTTATTTTTTCAAAAGCTATTTTATAGTATATTGCTATATACCCTACTGTAAACATAAGTTCTTGCTCGGTATAATTATGTTTTGAATTTTTTTGAACATAACCTATTATACTATTGGCTTTTTGGTGAACTTCTTCTGACATTTGATATATATTTCTTTTTGCATTTAAAACCTTTAATCCTGATGCTAGAACAGAACTCATATATGGTGTTTTTGTTTCAATATCACAAAGATCAGAGCAGTGACGTTCCATATTTTTTAATTCTGAGCTATAACTTCTTAAAAAACATACTAACTGCTCTTTGCTATAACTCTCTAATTTTTTAATAATTTCATTATAATTTTTTCTTAATTTTTTCAAATTAGATTCCTTGCTTTTTCCAAGCATACAAAATAAGATAAAAAACTATTTAAATAGTACCATATTGTCAACATTTTAGTTTTTTATTTGAATTCAAATACCTCCTAGATTAATTTTCAAATAATCTAGAATATCCCCTTATTTTTTATGCTTTTAAGCAAAAATCAACTAAAAAGTAAATTTTTATCTTTACTTTTTCTGCTTTTTATGTGATAATTATTACATAAAATTTGCATGAAAAAAGAGAGTAAAATCGCTGTCCGCATTATTACTCATGTAGGAAATATCCTAGTAAAAGTATTTTAGTTGGCGCTAAGATACTTTTTTTATTTATTTGTAGAATCATAATAACATATATTTTTTTAAAAATCTAGTCTTTTGTTTTTAAAACGCTTTCATTTGCCTTTTTTAGCCCTTCAGAATCAATTTTAGTGTTATGACATACAGGTGTCACACTTGTGCCTTATTTTTAATTTTACAAAGTATTTTGCTTTCACAACAATTTAAAAAATATTTTTAACTGCACCCAAAATGCACCCATTTTATTAAAAAAACAGTAAAAAATACTTATTTTTAAATTTTCGACCCCTTAAAAACCTAATAAAATCAATACATTTAAAAACAAACATTTTTTTTAAAGTTGAGTGGGAATAATAATTTAAAATACAAAACACCTTGATTACCAATGGTTTTCAAGGTGTTTTTTTTATGACTGGGTCCTTAATGATCTCATTTGATTTATTTTCTATAAATACATATTCTCACTTATATTCATCTACAATAAATAACAATATCAATATTGAAGCTATCAACATTAATGGTGGAGTATTCACAACTTTGAGTTT
>JBOFVP010000212.1:0-1246 GCA_051653165.1 Clostridium sp. | reverse complement strand
CAGTGGGAAAGTAGATATGGTTGTATCAACAATAATAGCTATATTCTTATATCTAGAAGAACAATTAGATCCAAATGATTATAGCATCCAAGTTATATAGAAAGGGGGTGAAAAAATGAATTTTAGGTTTTGGAGAAGAAATAAAGAAAATAGGACTGTGAACAAGGAAAACCTTGAAAATGATGACTGGGGATTAAGGGAATTGCTACTAATAGGAGGTCTAATAGAAGATGATATTACTAGAGAGAAAGCATTAAATATACCTTCCTTAGCCTCATGTGTAGATTTGCTATCAGATTTGGTAGCAAGTATCCCTATTAAATTATTTCAGGAGGTAGAAAATAGTGTTATAGAGATTAAGGATGATATCAGAATAAAGCTATTAAATGATGAAACAAGAGATACTATGACCGCATTTGAAATGAAAAAAGCATTGATAAGAGATTATTTGTTAGTTGGAAATGGATATATATATATTAATAAATATCTAAATAGTATAGAAAGTCTTCACTATGTTAAAGAAACAGATGTCACAGTTAATAAAAATACGAACCCTATATTTAAAAACTATGATGTTTTAGTACATGGAGAGATATATAAACCTTATAACTTTTTAAGGCTTTTAAGAAACACAGAAGATGGAGCTACTGGGCATGGAATTATTGAAGAAAATAAAATTTTATTATCGGTAGCATACAATTCGCTCATTTATGAAAATATATTGAGTAAAACAGGTGGGAATAAAAAAGGTTTTATAGAAGCAGAAGGAAAATTAACTGAGGAAGCTATAACTATACTTAAAGAGCAATGGAGAAATATGTACTCAGGCAACACTGAAAACTGCGTTGTCTTAAATAAAGGATTAAAATTCAAAGAAAGCCAAGCTACACCAACGGAATTACAAATGAATCAGAACAAGGTTGCAAATGGAGATGAGATATGTAAAATTTGCAAGGTTCCACCTTCTATTATAAGTGGAGATGGTAAAGCTAATGAAGGAGATTTTGATAAACTATTTAAGATAGGAATATTACCACTACTAAACAATTTAATATCAAGTATAAACAGAGACTTACTTCTTGAATCAGAGAAGAAGTCTTTTTATTTTGGAGTTGATACAAATGAGTTACTAAAAGGTGATATAGAAAAAAGATTTAGAGCTTATGAAGTAGCTATTAAGAATAAAATTATGGGAGTTAATGAAGTCAGATATAAAGAAGACTTAGAGCCTCTTGAATTATTTGAG
>JBOFVP010000211.1:0-1974 GCA_051653165.1 Clostridium sp. | reverse complement strand
TATCCTTTATCAAATATTAGTCTTTCTGATACTTTTATTATTTCGTTTTTATTCATAAGCTTTTTCTTATCTCTTAAATTTTCCATTTCTCCTCCTTGGTATACTCAAAGTATACTTTGTATACCCATAGTATACTCTTCTTTGATTAACTTGTAAATACTGGAAATTAATATGAAAACACATCTTTTATTTACAAAATTATGTATTTATGATATTTTATTATAGTATTGTTAAAATTTTAATTAAACAAGGGGGCAAAATCAATGCAAACAAAAAAAACAAAAAAATTTGTAGCCTTTGCATTAACACTAATAATAGCTTCACCTATTATTCCAAAAGTTAATGCAAAAGCTATAACTAAGCCAAACACAGGGTTAACGGAAAACACTAAAGAAGAAAGATTAAACCAATTTAAGGATGCAATCCATCCAACAGACATTAAACTTAACAAAATTGGGGCTGAAAGAGTTTATGGAACAAATGAAAAAAGTCTATACACTCATGATGATATTGCAGAAATTGGGGAAGAATTCATAATAGATACCAAAAAGTCAACTAAGACTAGTTATGAACTACCATCAAGCTTAGACAATAGTGAGCTAAAATACTTCCCAGAAATAGGGGACCAAGGTGGTTTAAATAGTTGTGCAGCATGGGCAACTACTTACTATAACATGACTTATATGACAGCACTTAAAAATGATTATGCTGTAAAAGACAACAATGGTAATAACATATCATCAAGAGTATTTTCACCAAAGTGGCCATATATTTTTGTAAATGATGGTGAAAATGTAGGAAGTAATGCGCAAGAAAATTTTGAGGTGTTAAAATCTCATGGAGCTGCAACAATTAATAACCTTCCATACTCACCTGATGGTAAGAATCCTGATTCATACAGACAATGGCCATCTGATAAAAATACTTGGAAAGAAGCTACTAAATATTCAGCTAAGGATTATGGTTTAATTGATGCAAATCCAAAGAATGAAAATACATATGTATCTTCAAACATTGATAGTGATTTAAATCAAATTAAAACTATGTTAACTAATGGATATCTTTTAAATTTCTATACTTATGCTTATGCAGAAAAGGAACTAAAAATCAAAGATAATCCTAATACACAAAATGATAATAAACATATTAATGAATATGCAATTGCTGCTGTAACTAATGATGGTGCCCATGAGGTTACTCTTGTTGGGTATAATGATGATATTTGGGTTGATGTTAATAACAATAACAAGGTTGATAATGGAGAACTTGGTGCTTTTAAGGTTGCAAATTCTTGGGGTAAAGAAAGCTATAATAAAGGCTTTTACTGGATTACTTATGATAGTTTAAATCAAGTTTCATCTGTTGAAGGTGTTGCTACCTCTGAAACTAGACGTGGTTCAATTAATGCTGGTATTGTTGAATTCTTAGTTCCCGACACAATTAAAGAACCTACTGCTCTTTTAGAAATTACTTTAGACCACAAATTAAGAAATGACATCATATTAGAAATTGGTGTACATGATAATGGAAGATTTAAATCAGTATTTTACCCAATTTTAAATAAAAGAGGGGGAGCTTACTCTTTTAGTGGAAAAAGTGAAAGAGAAGACATTACTGTTTATGTTAACTTAGATTATATTACAAAATCTATGGGATTAAAAATTACAGAGGGTACTGAAATTGGTATAATTATTTCTGACTCTCGTATTAATAATGATCCTTTAAATCTTAAGAAACTAAATCTTGTTAAGTTTAATAATGGGGTTATTGATTCTGTTGATTTACCTTCACCACAGGTTATTAATGCAAACTTTGCGGAGGTCTCTATGAAGTATACTAATGCTGTAGTTCCACCTCCAACTGAGGATACTTTTGACCCAGCTAAGGTTTATAACACTGGTGATATTGTTATTTATAATGGTGTTAAATATAGGGCTAAGTACTGGACTCAAGGGGGAACACCTGATAAGAATC
>JBOFVP010000210.1:0-2597 GCA_051653165.1 Clostridium sp. | reverse complement strand
CATTCATATCACTGGATTTATATAATTTGATAAATAAAAACATTTATTAAAAACTTTTGAATAATCACGCATTAAACCTCAAGATAACTACTTAGTTATCAAGTGATTGCTATGAGAATAATACTGTGAAACTTTGAATGAAAGACAATTAATATGGATTAATTTTACATTTAATGTTATTGTATTTATAAACAAACATTACACAACAGTATTAAATAATGAAGCTTTTTGCTGATAAGGGAAAGATATGGCAATAAAAAATATGGAGAAGCTTTGCAAATTATAGTGTTTTTAATTATATTACAGATAATTTACCCCTTGTTACTATAGTAAAGTAGACAATACTTTATTATAGCAACAAGGGGACGTATAAGAATAGGGGGACTTATGAAGGGGTTAAAATATATAGTCTTATTTACAATAGAAACTTTTGTATTACTTTATGAATTTTACATATTAGAAAATGCTTACTCAAGTTTTTTTCTGACAGTTTTATTAATGGTAATAGTGCAATACATAAATACTACAATTCATGAACTAGGACATTTATTTTCTGGTCTTTTAGTGGGAGGAGAGTTTATTTCTTTTTCTGTAGGACCAATAAAAATAAGAACAGTAAAAAACAAAATAAAAATTGATTTCTCAAGTAATGACCACTCAGGTTCTTGTGCTGTATTTCCTAAAAATGACTCTAAGAAAACTCATATTTTTATTACATCTGGTGGATTTGTATTTAACATTATTACTGTTATATCAACCTTCCTTATTTTAAAATACTTTGACTTAGGAATTTATGAAGCTTTTATGTTAGTGATATTAATAAGAGCTACTTATATGGTTATCACTAATGCAGTGCCATATCTTTTAGGGGACAATACTGATGGAACTGTGTTATATAAGATTTTATTTAAGGATAACTTTGCTAAAGAGTGGGCTGAATTTTTAAAGGTAACACAAAAGATAAAAGAGGGTATTAGACCTTGTGATATAGAAGAAAGCTTAGATTATGAAAATGTAGAGGACAGAAGAATTAAATTGGCATTAGTTTTGTATAGCCATCTTAGAGCTTTGGACAAGGGATATTTTAAAGAGGTAGAAAATCATATAAAGTTTTTAGAGGAAAATATGGATAAGCTCCCACTTAATAAAGATGTTTTTTTATCAGAGCTTATTTATTATTACTCCGTTATAGATAGGGATTTGGAAAAGGCAGAAAATTATTTTTCTCTTTGTAGAAATAGGCTTGAAAAGGATATGGACATAAATGGTAGGAGAAGTATGGCTGTGTACTACTATTATGTTAAGGGGGAAAAGGAAAAAGCAAAAGAGTGTTGTGAAGACGGATTAAGGGTTCTTTCTCAGTTTCAATTTAAGGGGCAAGCTCTATTAGAGAAGGATATTATTGAAAAAATACTAGAGGAAGTTGCTTTGTAAATTTGATTATAAAATTTTTAAGATAGAATAATGAAGAATCTTCTCATAATACGTAAATATGAAGATAGTTCAGATATAGTTGGTTCAGCAATATATACATATAAGGGGTCTGCAGGTAAGGATAAACGATTTATTTACAAGCTTCATGATTTACAAGATGACAGCTTATCTGAAAAGTTTAAGGAAATCAAAGATAGTGCGGGAGGAGTTCTGAAAATGAGTATTGATGAAATAAGAGAAAAGTATTTAGAAGAAAAAGGTAGCGAGCAAAGGGCTATTGATATGGCTAAAGAGATGCTTAAAGATAATGAGCCGATAGAAAAAATAATGAAATATACTAAACTTAGTAGAGAAGAAATTATTGAAATTAAAATATAATATAATCTATTATTGGAAACCA
Organism: Clostridium sp.; assembly: GCA_051653165.1. Classification (GTDB taxonomy): domain Bacteria; phylum Bacillota; class Clostridia; order Clostridiales; family Clostridiaceae; genus Clostridium. Next base: position 763 of record JBOFVP010000210.1, on the reverse strand, counting down.
AATGGTTTCCTTTTTAATTTATAAAATATAGTATATAATTATTACATAAATAGGAATATGTATCGCTTTAGGAAAGCACTATATCGAATTATATGGTGGCCAAGAGAGTTATATAAAATACGATAGAAATTCTATAGTTAATAATATATAAGATTTAGGAGTAATATATGAAAATTAAATTAATTGGTATCCCCAGTTACTCTGGAGGATTTAGGGGATATAATCTAATAAAAATTATAATAATAGCTTTTTTAATTATTATAATCTTTAGATTTAATAAAAATGTTTTGGTGAAAAGTGCTTCAGAAAATGGAGAAAACTCTATTAAAGTTACAACAAGTAGCAAAATGTTTTTTGGAGAAGAGAATATTTCTATTATTGCAAATAAAAAAGGTCTAAAAAATATATTTAAATTTAAAACTTATAAAACTAAAATCAGTAATGATGGGAAAAATATATCGGAAAAAATATTAATATAAAATGGAGTGGTGACAATAATGTAATTATAAATTTAAATGGTGAAGAGCAACCACAAGAGGTTATTCAGATTACATTTAGTGATAGTATCTTAATTAAATAAAAATACCCAGCTTGCTGGTATTAGGAAATGGATAACAGTTAGCGTAAACATATAATTCTTGAGAATAATTGAATAGTTTAATATAATAATGGTAATAACTTAAATAAGTAACGAGTAATACGGGGGTATTTATGTCTATATATTTGAATTTAGATAAACCACTAATTAACTATAATAAACTAA
>JBOFVP010000209.1:0-1322 GCA_051653165.1 Clostridium sp. | reverse complement strand
TTAGAGCTACTACAACAGATTTAAATCTTTTAAAAGCGATTTCAATGGAATCTCTTTTAGTACTTTGAATACTTAAAATAACAATAATACCAGAAGAGTATATTTGAGTTAATCCAAGTAATTGAGATATGAATATTGCAAATGTTGCACCTAAAGAAGTTTTTATAACTCTTTGTCCTATAATATTTTTCATTATACCTCCACAATTCAAAAATTATTTTATTATATTGTATCATTTTTCTTTTTTAATTATAAGTAATTATTTATAGTTTACATAATATTATTTCCGTTAATTATTTTATAAATAAACATTAAGTTGTTATAAATATGCAAATATAATTTTTAAAATTAAGTTAGTAAAAATAGAATGGCACTAAATATAATGCCATTCTATTACTGTGTATACTAAACTATTTCACCAATAAGTGAAAATGGTTGTGCTCTTATAATTTTAACTTGGACTATTTCACCAATATGTGAATCTTCACCTTGGCAATTTACTAGTCTACCGTTTCTTGTTCTTCCCATAAGCATAGTATCATTATTTTTACTATAACCCTCAATAAGGACTTCTACCGTCTTTCCTTCATATTCCTTATTTCCTTTTGCTACACCTTCATTTATTGTTTTAACTAATCTATTAAATCTTTCGTGTTTAACACTATCTTCAACTTGATTTTCCATTTTATCAGCTGGAGTGTGATTTCTTCTTGAATATATAAATGTAAATGCTGAAGAATATCCTACCTCCTTGCATAACTCGATGGTGTCATTAAAATCTTCCTCAGTCTCCCCAGGGAACCCTACTATTAAATCTGTTGTTATTGTTGCATCTGGAATCTCTGACTTGATTTTCTTTATAAGTGATAAATACTTATCTCTTGTGTAATGTCTATTCATTTCTTTTAAAACTTTATCTGAACCACTTTGAACTGGTAAATGTATTTGCTCACATAACTTATCACATTCTTTTATAGCCATTATTACATCTTCATTTAAATCCTTAGGATGAGAAGTCATAAACCTTACTCTTTCTACTCCTGGAACTTCATTTATCATTCTTAGTAATTCTGCAAAGGTTACTTGATTTTCAAGAGTTTTACCATATGAGTTTACATTTTGACCTAATAGTGTTATTTCCTTATAGCCATCTGAAACTAGCTCTTTAATTTCTTTTATAATTTCTTTAGGTTCTCTGCTTCTTTCTCTACCTCTAACATATGGAACTATACAGTAGGTACAGAAGTTATTACACCCATACATTATTGTAACAAACGCTTTTACAGAACTCTCCCTGTCTACAGGTATACCTTCTACAATTT
>JBOFVP010000208.1:0-36668 GCA_051653165.1 Clostridium sp. | reverse complement strand
GACTTTTTAAATGATAGAAATAGTAAATGCTTAAAGGGTGTAAATCCCAGTTATGAACCAGGGTATGAATTTAAAGAATTAAAAAATTGTCTTCCTAATTATGTAATAGATACAATAAAGGAAGGTATAGGGGTATTTGATGGAAAGATTAATGGCTATGGAATGGATGGAGCTATTTTAACTGGAATTGAAACTAGAACATCTGCACCAGTAAGATTAAATAGAAATTCTGAGCTTCAAAGCGTCAATTTATTAGGGGTATATCCAACAGGAGAGGGAGCAGGATTTGCAGGTGGAATTATATCAGCAGCAGTTGATGGAATAAAGGTTGCAGAGAGAATAATGGGTAAATATTCTCCAATAAGTTAAAATAAAAAAATATTAGATTTAAATATTCTGAAAATTTAGGTTTTCGGAATATTTTTTGTTACAATATATTTATGCATTAGAATATATTTACTTTTAATACAAAAATAAAATTAAAAGTTATATTTAGCAAAATTTTTTTATTCAAATATTGATAAAAAATTAACATTTATTATAGAAAAATTTTTAATTATAAAAGGGTAATTTAAATGAGGTGTAAGAATGAGTAAAAATTTTGATGAGTTATTATCAAAGCTAAAAGAAGCAAAAACAAAAAAAGTAGCAGTAGCAGTAGCACAAGATGAACCGGTATTAGAAGCTATTAAAGAGGCAAAAGCAAAAGGTATTGCAGATGCAATATTAGTGGGGGATAGAGAGAAGATAGAAGTAATAGCTAATAAGATTGATATGGATTTATCACAGTTTGAGATTGTAGAAGAATCTAATGTTGCAAAGGCTGCATTAAAAGCAATTCAATTAGTTTCAACTGGAAAAGCAGATATGGTTATGAAAGGTTTAGTAGATACAGCTACTTTTTTAAGAAGTGTATTAAATAAAGAAGTAGGATTAAGAACAGGTAAGGTAATGTCTCATGTGGCTGTTTTTGAGGTGCAAGGGGTAGATAGATTACTATTCTTAACTGATGCTGCATTTAATACTTACCCAGATTTAAAAGGGAAAGTTCAAATTATAAATAACTCAGTTCAAGTTGCAAAAGCATGTGGAATAGAACTTCCAAAGGTAGCTCCAATTTGTGCAGTAGAAGTAGTTAATCCTGATATGCCAGCAACTGTTGATGCATCTTTACTTTCAAAGATGAATGATAGAGGTCAAATAAAGGGTTGTGTAATTGATGGACCATTAGCTATAGATAATGCATTATCAGAAGAGGCAGCTCATCATAAAGGAATTACAGGACCAGTTGCAGGAAAGGCAGACATATTAATGTTACCTAATATAGACGCTGCAAATGTAATGTACAAAACATTAACCTATACATCAGACTCAAGAAATGGTGGTATTTTAGTAGGAACATCTGCACCGGTTATTTTAACATCAAGAGCAGATAGTTTTGAAACAAAAGTAAACTCAATTGCTTTAGCAGCAATAGTTGCAGAAAGTTCAAGATAATTTATGAGAATTTAGGAGGGTAAAAATATGGCATACACATTATTAATAATAAATCCAGGGTCAACATCAACTAAGATTGGTGTTTATGAAAATGAGAAAGAGGTACTAGAGGAAACTCTTAGACATTCAGCTGAAGAGATAGCACAATATGCTACTATAGCTGATCAACTTAATTTTAGAAAAGAAGTTATTTTAAATGTATTAAAGGAAAAGAATTTTGATATAAATACATTAAGTGCTGTTGTTGGAAGAGGTGGAATGCTAAAGCCAATTTCAGGAGGAACATATGAAGTTTCAGATAGCATGCTTGAAGACTTAAGAATAGGAGTTCAAGGGCAACATGCTTCTAACTTAGGTGGTATATTAGCAAATGAAATTGCAAAATCATTAGGAGTTAGATCTTTTATAGTAGACCCAGTAGTTGTTGATGAATTAGAAGAAATTGCAAGAGTTTCAGGGGTTCCAGAATTACCAAGAAAAAGTAAGTTCCATGCTTTAAATCAAAAGGCAGTTGCTAAAAGATATGGTAAAGAATCAGGAAAAGGATATGAAAATTTAAATTTAATTGTTTGTCATATGGGTGGAGGAGTTTCAGTTGGAGCTCATAAAAATGGTAGAATTATTGATGTAAACAATGCATTAGATGGTGATGGACCATTTTCACCAGAAAGAGCTGGAACAGTTCCAGTTGGGGATTTAATTAAAATGTGCTTCAGCGGTAACTACTCTGAAAGCGAAGTATATTCTAAAATAGTAGGTAAAGGTGGATATGTTTCACTTTTAAATACTAATGATGCAAGAGAAATAGAAGATAAAGCTATGGCTGGAGATGAGAAATTCTCATTAATATATAATGCCTTTAGTTACCAAGTGGCTAAGTGCATAGGAGAAATGGCAACTGTATTAGAAGGAAAGGTTGACCAAATTATATTAACAGGTGGAATAGCATACGATAAAAATGTTGTTGCAGAAATAACAAAGAGAGCAGGATTTATAGCTCCAATAACAAGATATCCTGGAGAAGATGAGCTTTTAGCTTTAGCTCAAGGTGCTATTAGAGTGTTAGATGGTGAAGAGGAAGCAAAAGTATATTAGAATTATTAAGGAGTCTATCATAAAATGATAGGCTTCTTTTAAATAGGGGGCGAGTAAGTGGAGATAAAACAAGTTTTATATAGTGTAATATCTTTATTTTTAATAATGATAATAGGGATATATGGGAATAAAAAATCAATAATTACTGAAGAATTGAAAAAAGGATTGACTAATTTATTATTAAAAATCACTCAACCACTAATGATAATAGCATCCTTTAGTTTTTCATTTGAAAGAGGTATGTTAGATAATGTTATAAAGTCATTCATATATGGATTTATATGTTTTGTAGTGGCTATCGCAGTATCACACCTATTACTATTAAAAATAAATAGTGATAAAAAAAGAGTTATGCAATTTGCAAATGTATTCTCTAATTGTGGCTTCATGGGCTTTCCCATTATAGAAAGTATATATGGAGCAGAAGGTGTAGTATATGCATCTATATTTAATATGTTTTTCTCATTATTTTTATGGACATATGGATATATGTTATATACAAATGGATTATCAAAAAATGAAGCAAAAAAAGTGTTAGTCAATCCAGGAGTTGTTGCAGTTTATATTGGAATAATAATGTTAATGCTTAATGTTCAGTTACCTGTACCTATATATAGCAGTGTGAAAATGGTTGGTTCAATGACAACACCAATATCGATGCTTATAGTAGGAAGTATTTTGGCTAAAGTAAATATAAAAAAATCATTTAAAGATTGTACTCTAATTTATGCATCATTAACTAAACTTGTAATTATGCCCTTATGTGTATATGGAATTAGTTTAATTGTAAAAGATACATCAGTTGTGATGAAAACAATGATTTTATTACAAGCAATGCCAGCGGCAGCAATGACATCAATATTTGCTGAAAATTTTAACAGCCAAAAAGAATATGCAGCCATATTAGTTTTTACGACAACAGTATTATCAATAATAACATTTCCAATAGTGGTATTTTTAATAAACTAAAGTTATAATTTGTGGTAAAATAAAATTACTATAATTGATTAGGAGTGATGGAAAATGCCAATGATAAAGATAAAAGGAATTGGTGAAAATGAAGTAATAAAAAAATCAACTATATTAATAGATGAATTAGTTGATATTGTAGGGTGTCCAAGAGATTATTTTTCAATAGAATTAGTTAATTCTACATTTATAATGGATGGAAAGATAGTAGATGCACCAACAATGATAGATGTATTATGGTTTGAAAGAGGGCAAGAAGTACAAAATAAAGTAGCTAAGTGTATAACAAATCATTTTAAAGAGGACAGAGAGTGCTTAGATGTAGTATTCTATGCTTTAGATACAACAAGATATTATGAGAATGGAGAACACTTCTAAATAAAAAGGGGATAAGGGATGAGGACATCAATAAAAATAACTAATAAGTTAACTATGATTTCTGAAATGACAAATGATTCAAAGTTTCAAGTATTAGAATATGATAAATTAACAGGAGCAACAGATGTAGAGACAGCTTTAGGATTAAAGATTATTGGAGATAGTGGAATAAAACTAAGACAGGTGAGAGTATTACTTGAAGATAGTTCAGTTAAATTAGAACCAGGAGCATTAAGCTATATGAGAGGCGATATAGGAATAAAGGTTAAAACTGTAGGAGTAATAGGTTTAGGAAAGAAGTTCTTATCTAGTAAATTAACTGGAGAGGAAATGTTTAAACCAACCTATGAAGGAACTGGTGATATATTTTTAGAGCCATCATTTGGACACTTTGCATTAATTGAGTTAGAAGATGAAGAAATAGTAGTTGATGATGGATTGTTTTATGCTTGTGAAGAAGGAGTAGAAGTTGGTGTTGCTATGCAAAAATCAATATCCTCAGCGGTATTTGGAGATGAAGGGGTATATCAAACTAAGCTTTCAGGAAGTGGAATAGTAGTTTTAGAAATACCAGTACCCGAAACAGAAATATTCAAGTGTAAATTATTTAATGATACATTAAAGGTTGATGGTAATTTTGCAATTTTAAGAACAAATAATATACAATTTACAGTTGAAAAATCCTCGTCAATAGTAGGGAGTATTACTGGAGGAGAAGGTTTATTAAACGTATATGAAGGGACTGGAGAGGTTTGGTTAGTTCCAACTAAGGCAATTTATTCTGAAATAAAGGTTAATGGAATTAGCAAATTAAGAAATCCAGGGGGAAGTAGAAATACGGAAACATAATCGCTTCAGTATATTAAAGTTGTAAATTGTTATAAGAGGTTATATAATAATATTGCATGATGTGTAAGGAGTGAGAAATCATGGAATATAATAATTCGAAGATTAAAAGTGAAGAGACTGAACTGTTTTTTAAAGCAGTATTAGAATTAAAAGATATAAATGAATGTTATAAATTTTTTGAAGATGTAGCAACTATAAACGAGATGAAATCATTAGCTCAAAGAATACTTGTAGCTAAGTTATTAAGAGAAAAAAAGACTTATACAGAAATTGCTGAAGTAACTAAGGCAAGTACAGCAACTATAAGCAGAGTTAATAGGTGTTTAAACTATGGTTCAGATGGATATAACATAGTACTAGATAGAATAAAAGAAAAAGTAAAAAAGGATGAAACATATTAATTTTAATAAGTATTATCCTATTAAGCAATTTAAATGAAATATGTTATAATATAAATGTGTTAATAAATATAACAACATATAATAAATTATGATAAAAAGAATTTATTATAAGTAATAAAAACTATAGTTAGAAAAACAGTGAAATATATGAGCTTAGGGTTTATATGTTTAATTTTATTTATAGTATAAATAAATATATAAATAAAATTAAGAAACTTATATTAAAACTTATATATAATAAATTGTAATAATGAGAAATGAGGACAAAAATATGAGTAGAATGTTTGGAACAGATGGAGTAAGAGGGGTAGCTAATACAGAGTTAACAGCTCAATTAGCATACAATTTAGGAAGAGCAGGAGCGTTTGTATTAACAGAAGGAGCTCATAAGCCTAAAATATTAGTAGCTAAAGATACAAGAATATCAGGGGATATGCTAGAGGCAGCCTTAGTGGCAGGAATATTATCAGTTGGAGCTGAAGCTGTATTGTTAGGAGTAGTACCAACACCAGCAGTAGCTCATTTAACTAGAGAATATGGTGCAGATGCAGGAGTAATGATTTCAGCATCACATAACCCAGTAGAATATAATGGAATAAAGTTTTTTGATGATAAGGGATATAAATTATCAGATGAATTAGAAGATGATATACAAAAAACTATAGAAAATGATTTTGTTGGAGTTCCATCACCAATTGGAAGTGACTTAGGAAGAGAGAGAGTTGAACTTGGTGCACTAGATGATTATATAGAATTTGCAAAATTAACAATAGGTGCAAACCTTGAAGGGTTAAAAGTAGCTTTAGATTGTGCTAACGGAGCAGCACATGAAGCAGCTGTAAAAGCTTTTAGAGAATTAGGAGCAGATGTTTATGTAATAAATGATAATCCAGATGGAACAAATATAAATGAGAACTGCGGTTCAACTCACCCAGAAGAATTAATGGATTATGTAGTTAGAAAGAAATGTGATGTAGGATTTGCTTTTGATGGAGATGCAGATAGATGTCTTGCAGTTGATGAAAAGGGAAATCTAATAAATGGAGATTTCATATTAACTCTTTGTGCTAAGCATTTAAAAGAAATAAATAGATTAAAAGATGATACTTTAGTAGTTACAGTAATGAGTAATTTAGGTCTAGATATAGCTTGTAATGAGATAGGAATAAAAACTATAAAAACTAAAGTAGGGGATAGATATGTTCTTGAAGAAATGATTGCAGGTAAATACTCAATAGGTGGAGAGCAATCAGGACATATTATATTATTAGATTATAATACTACTGGAGATGGGCTTGTAACAGCACTTCAAGTAGCAGAAATAGTTAAGAAAAATAATAAGACATTAAGTGAATTAGCATCAGTAATGAAAGAACTTCCACAAGTTTTAGCTAATGCAACAGTTCCAAATAATATGAAGAATATTTATTTAGAAGACACAGAAATAATTGCTGAAATTAAAAGGATAGAAGAAAGTTTACATGGTAAGGGAAGAGTTTTAATTAGACCTTCTGGAACAGAACCTTTAGTAAGAGTAATGCTTGAAGGCGAAAATCAAGAAGAAATTGATAAAATGGCACATAACCTTGCTGATATGATAGAAGGAAAGTGTAAATAAAATATAAGAAAAGGTGATGATATTAAAAGTGAATATCATCACCTTTTTTAGCCCTTAACAAAGTATGAAATTTTAAAAAAGTGTAACTTGGATAAATAAATTATAAATATAGTAAAAAGAAGAAAGAAAAAGGTTGAAAATGGAAATTGATAATGTTATTATAAAAAGAACAAATAAAAAATATATTATCAATATAAAACTATAATCATTGATAAATTGTTAATTAAAAGTTTTAAAACCTTAGTAAAATAAAAAAAAGACAAAGTGCATATGATTACATTGAAAAAATGATAAAATTTACTAAAAGTTATTGACAATAAAATAGTAAAAGTAGTAAAATCTTAACAAATAAGTAAATTATACTAATTTATTAAATGCTTTGAAGGAGAAGGTTATAAGCAGAGTAAGTTTAAGAGAGTCCATGGTTGGTGTAAATGGATACTTCAGCTTAATAATTATCACTCCCGAGCAGTACCTTGAAAACAAAACAAAATTTGTGAGTAAGTGGTTACCGGTGGCATCCGTTATAGGCAAGGGTTTGTTAGAATCTAGTGATATATTTTGGGCGGAATTATTACCACCTCTTATGATTTATATCATGAAGGGTGGATTTTTTATAATCTTTTTTAAGGGGGCGAGTTAATGGAGAAATATGTATTATCAGTATTAGTTAAAAATTCAGCAGGAGTTTTAAGTAGAGTGGCTGGATTGTTTTCAAGAAGAGGTTTCAATATTGATAGTTTAACTGTTGGAAGGACAGAGAATGATGAACTTTCAAGAATGACAATTACATTAACAGGAAATGATGATGTATTGGAGCAAGTTAAAAAACAGCTAAACAAGTTAGAGGATGTTGTTAGAGTATCTCACTTAAACTCAGGAGAATCAGTTTGCAGAGAATTGTTACTAGTAAAGGTAAAGGCAAATGCAGAAAATAGAGCTGCAATAAATGAAATAGTAACAATATTTAGAGGTAAAATAATAGATCTTTCAGTTGATACATTAGTAATACAATTAACAGGGGATGAAAGTAAAGTATCAGCAATGATTAAGTTGTTAGAAGAATACGGTATAGAAGAGTTAGTAAGAACAGGTGTTACAGCACTTGAAAGAGGGGACAAGACAATATATAGCTATGAAGAATATGATGATTAATAAATAGCAATAAGAAATAAATATTTTGGGGGTGTCAATTTGATAAAAATATTTGATTCAACTCTCAGAGATGGGGCGCAGGCACAGGGGATTTCATTTTCATTAGAGGATAAATTAAAAATAGTAAATGTATTGGATTCAATAGGTGTAGATTATATTGAAGCCGGTAATCCAGGATCAAACCCTAAGGATATGGAATTTTTTAAGAGAGTAAGAGAATTACAATTAAAAAAATCAAAATTAGCAGCATTTGGGGCAACTAGAAGACCGAATATTAAGGTTGAAGAAGATAAAAATTTAAAAAATCTTTTAGAAGCAAATACAGAAGTAGTAGTTATTTTTGGTAAGTCATGGGACTATCAAGTAACTGATATTTTGAAGACAACCCTTGAAGAAAATTTAAATATGATTTCTTCAACTATAAAATACCTAGTAAGTAAAGGGAAAGAAGTTATTTTTGATGGAGAGCATTACTTTGATGGTTATAAATCTAATAAAGAGTATGCACTTAGTTCTTTAAAAGTAGCAAAGGAAGCAGGTGCAAAAACAGTAGTACTTTGTGATACTAATGGAGGAAGTTTACCAAATGAAATACTAGAAATAACAGAAGAAGCACTTAAGGAAGTTGGAGAAGAAATAGGAATTCATTGTCATGATGATATTGGAATGGCAGTAGCAAATTCAATAATGGCAGTAAAAGGTGGGGCAAAGCATATTCAAGGAACCTTTATAGGTGTAGGTGAAAGGTGTGGTAATGCTAATCTAAGCTCAATAATACCAACTCTTAAGTTTAAAATGAATATAGATGTTTTAGAAAATGATGAATTAAGTAATTTAACAAAGGTTGCAAGATATGTAGCCGAAATTTCAAATATAACATTAAAAGAAGAAACTCCTTACATAGGCAATTCAGCCTTTGCACATAAAGGAGGAATGCACATTGATGCAGTTTGTAAGTCACCAAAATCTTATGAGCATATCAACCCAGAATTAGTTGGGAATAATAGACGCTTTCTAATTTCAGAAGTAAGCGGGAAAAGTACAATTCTAGCGGAAATACAAAAAATATTTCCAAACATATCAAAAGACAGCAATGAAGTTCAGTTAATCACAAATAAATTAAAAGAATTAGAATACGAAGGATATCAGTTTGAAGGGGCAGAAGGCACTGTAGAATTGGTAATGAGAAAATTAATAGGAAAGTACAAACCTTTCTTTAATTTGAATAATTTCAAAATAATAGGAGAACAACCTTCGGGGAATGTTGAGTTTTCATCAGTAGCAATTATTAATATAACAGTAGAAGGAAAGACAGAAATGAGTGCAGCTGAGGGAGATGGTCCAGTAAATGCTTTAGATAAAGCATTAAGGAAAGCATTAGATGTGTTCTATCCAGAATTAAGAAATATAAGGCTTGTTGACTATAAGGTTAGAGTATTAGACTCAGAAAGTGCAACAGGTGCAAAGGTTAGAGTTTTAATTGAATCAACAGATGGAAATGAAAATTGGAGTACTGTTGGGGTATCAAGAGATGTTATTCAAGCAAGTTGGATAGCGTTAGTTGATTCTATTGAATATAAATTAATAAAAGATATTGAAAGAAAAGTAAAAGCATATTTTTAAAAGGGGGAAGAAATCAATGGGAATGACCATGACACAAAAAATATTAGCTGCACATGCAGGATTAGAAAGCGTAAAGGCAGGTCAATTAATAATGGCCGACTTAGACTTAGTATTAGGAAATGATATTACAACTCCGGTAGCTGTAAATGAATTTAAGAAATTTGAAGCAGATAAGGTATTTAGTAAGAGTAAAATTGCAATAGTTCCAGACCACTTCACACCAAATAAGGATATAAAAGCAGCAGAGCAAGTAAAGTATATAAGAGAGTTTGCTCAAAAAATGGATATAGAAAATTATTTTGAAGTTGGAGAAATGGGAATAGAGCATTGCTTAATTCCAGAGAAGGGATTAGCTGTAGCTGGAGATGTGGTTATAGGAGCAGATTCACATACTTGTACTTATGGTGCGTTAGGAGCATTTTCAACAGGAATCGGATCTACAGATATGGCAGCTGGAATGGCTACAGGAAAGTGTTGGTTTAAAGTTCCATCAGCAATAAAGTTTGTATTAAAGAACAAGCCTGCAAAATGGGTTAGTGGAAAAGATGTTATATTACACATTATTGGCATGATTGGAGTAGATGGTGCTCTATATAGAAGTATGGAGTTCGTTGGAGATGGATTAGAATATTTAACAATGGATGATAGATTTACAATGGCTAATATGGCTATTGAAGCTGGAGGGAAAAATGGAATATTCAAAGTAGATGAAAAGACAGTTGAATATTTAAATGACCATGCAGCAAGAGAGTGGAAGGTTTATGAAGCAGATGCAGATGCAGAGTATGATGAGGTTTACGAAATTGATTTAAGTACATTAAGGCCAACAGTTTCATTCCCACATTTACCAGACAATACTAGAACAATTGATAATGTTGGAGATGTTGAAGTTGATCAAGTTGTTATAGGTTCATGTACAAATGGAAGAATATCAGATTTAAGAATTGCTAGAGATATATTAAAAGGTAAAAAAGTTAAGAAGGGATTAAGATGTATCGTATTCCCAGGAACACAAAAAATATATTTACAAGCATTAGAAGAAGGAATAATAAAGGATTTAGTAGAAGCAGGCGCAGTATTCTCAACACCAACTTGTGGACCATGTCTTGGAGGACATATGGGAATATTAGCTAAAGGAGAAAGAGCAGTTTCAACAACTAACAGAAACTTTGTAGGAAGAATGGGACATGTTGAATCAGAAGTATATCTTTCAAGTCCAGCAGTAGCAGCAGCTTCAGCATTAACAGGAAAAATTACTGATCCTGAAACATTAGCATAAGGGGGAGAAAATAATGAAGGCATGTGGAAAAGTTTTTAAATATGGAGATAACGTAGATACAGATGTAATAATACCAGCTAGATACCTAAATACATCAGATCATAAGGAATTAGCAGCACACTGTATGGAAGATATAGATTTGGATTTTGTTAAAAATGTAGAAGATGGAGATATTATCGTAGCAAATAAGAATTTTGGATGTGGTTCTTCAAGAGAACATGCTCCAATAGCTATTAAAGCAGCTGGAGTAAGTTGTGTAATAGCAAGAACATTTGCAAGAATTTTTTATAGAAATGCAATTAATATAGGATTACCTATTTTAGAATGTGATGCAGCAGTAGAAGGAATTGAAGCAGGGGACAAGGTAGAAGTTGACTTCAATACTGGAGTAATAAAAAATGTAACAAAAAATGAAGAATATCAAGGGGAAGCATTCCCAGAGTTTATGCAAAATATCATAAACAGCAACGGATTAATTGGATATATAAAGAGTAATTAATAGCAATAAGTTAAAAAGGGGGATTAGAAATGGATTATAAAGTAGCTGTAATTCCTGGAGATGGAATAGGACCAGAAGTTATAAATGAAACAGTAAAAGTATTAAATAAAATTGGGGAAAAGTATAACCATACTTTTAATTATGAATATGTCCTTGCTGGAGGATGTGCAATTGATGAAGAGGGAACACCACTTCCAGAAAAAACTGTTGAGGTTTGTAAAAATAGCGATGCAGTTTTATTAGGAGCAGTTGGAGGTCCAAAATGGGATAGTCCAGATGCTAAGGTTAGACCAGAGCAAGCATTATTAGGATTAAGAGGTGGATTAAATCTTTATTGTAATTTAAGACCAGCTTTATTATATGCACCATTAAAAGATGCATCACCATTAAAAGATAGCATTATAGGGGATGGAATTGATATTTCAGTAGTAAGAGAGTTAACAGGTGGAATTTACTTTGGTGAAAGAGGAAAAGAAGATCAAAATGGAGTTCCAGCAGCTTATGATACTGAAAGATATAACGAAGTAGAAGTTAGAAGAATTGCTAAAATAGGGTTTGAATCAGCAATGAAAAGAAGTAAAAAACTTACATCAGTTGATAAGGCAAATATTTTAGAAAGTTCAAGACTTTGGAGAAGAGTTGTAGAAGAGGTTGCTAAGGATTATCCAGAGGTTGAATTAAACCATATGTATGTTGATAATGCAGCAATGCAACTTGTTAGATACCCAAGACAATTTGATGTTATTGTTACTTCAAATATGTTTGGAGATATTTTATCAGATGAAGCATCAATGATAACAGGATCAATTGGTATGTTACCATCAGCATCATTAGGAGAAGGAACAAGAGGTATGTACGAGCCAATACATGGAAGTGCTCCTGATATTGCAGGAAAAGGAATAGCTAATCCATTAGCAACAATTCTTTCAGCAGCAATGATGCTTAGATATTCATTTTCTTTAGAAGAAGAAGCAAAAGTAATAGAGAATTCAGTTGTTAAGGTTCTTGAAGATGGATATAGAACTGGGGATATAATGAGTGAAGGAATGAAATTAGTAGGGACAAAGGAAATCGGAGAGTTAGTTCTTAATAATATCTAAGAAGGGAAGAGAGAACTATGAGAAGTGATAAGGTTAAGTCTGGTGCAAGCAGAGCACCGCATAGATCATTATTTAAAGCAACAGGATTAACAGATGAAGAATTAAAGAGACCATTAATTGGAGTAGTATCATCACAAAATGATATTATACCAGGTCATGTTAACTTAGATAAAATAACAGAAGCTGTTAAAAAGGGTGTTCTTTTAAAAGGTGGAACTCCATTAGTATTCCCAACAATAGGAGTTTGTGATGGAATAGCAATGGGGCATATTGGAATGAAGTATTCATTAGCTACAAGGGAGCTTATTGCAGATTCAATTGAATGTATGGTTCAAGCTCATGGATTTGATGGATTGGTATTAATACCAAACTGCGATAAGATTGTTCCAGGAATGATAATGGCAGCTTTAAGACTTAATATTCCAGCAGTAATTGTTAGTGGTGGACCAATGCTTGCAGGAAAGCATAAAGGAACAGATATCTCCCTAACAACTATGTTTGAAGCAGTAGGAAGCTACACATTAGGATTAATGGATGAAAAAGAATTATGTGATATGGAAAATTCGGCATGTCCAACTTGTGGATCATGTTCAGGAATGTTTACTGCAAATTCTATGAATTGTTTAGCAGAAGTTTTAGGTTTAGCTTTACCTGGTAATGGAACTATTCCAGCAGTTTATTCTGAAAGAATAAGATTAGCTAAGATTGCAGGTATGTCAATTATGAATTTAGTTGAAAAAGATATTAAGCCAAGAGATATAGTTAATGAAAAATCTATTAGAAATGCTTTATCAGTAGATATGGCATTAGGATGTTCAACTAATTCAGTATTACATTTAACAGCTATTTCAAATGAAGCAAAGGTTGAAATGAATCTTGATATTATAAATGAAATAAGTGAAATAACACCAAATCTTTGTAAGCTTGCCCCTGCATCTCAAACACATATTGAGGACTTATACTGGGCAGGTGGTGTTGGTGCAGTTATGAACGAACTTTCTAAGAAAGATTTAATTAATCTTGATTGCATAACAGCAACAACAATGACTCAAGGTGAAAATATTAAGAATGCAAAAGTTAGAAACTACGATGTAATTAAAAATATAGAAACCCCTTATAGTGAGGTTGGTGGAATAAGAGTTTTAAGAGGAAACCTTGCAGTTGATGGGGCTGTTGTTAAAAAGTCAGCTGTATTACCTGAAATGTTAAAACATGAAGGGCCTGCAAAGGTATTTGATTCAGAAGAGGATGCAATTCAAGCTATTTATAATAAAGAAATAGTTTCAGGAGATGTTGTTGTTATAAGATATGAAGGTCCAAAAGGTGGTCCAGGGATGAGAGAAATGCTTTCACCAACATCAGCAATAGCAGGAATGGGACTTGATAAATCAGTTGCATTAATAACAGATGGTAGATTTAGTGGTGCTACTAAGGGAGCATCAATAGGACATGTATCACCAGAAGCTGCAGAAGGTGGGGTTATAGCCTTAGTAGAAAATGGAGATAAAATTGCAATTGATATTATAGAAGGAAAGTTAGAATTGCTTGTATCAGAAGAAGTATTAGAAGAGAGAAGAGTAAATCTAAAGCCATTTACACCAAAAATAACAGAGGGTTACTTAGCTAGATATGCTAAATTGGTTACTTCAGCAAATACAGGAGCAATTTTAAAGTAATTATAAGAATTAAATAAAGAAGGAGGGGGCAAAGTGATTTTAAATGGGGCTGAAATATTAATCAAGTCATTAGTAGATGAGGGTGTTGATACAGTATTTGGATATCCAGGTGGAGCAGTATTATTTATCTATGATGCACTTTATAAATATCAAAATGAAATAAATCACGTTTTAACTTGCCATGAGCAGGGTGCATCCCATGCTGCTGATGGTTATGCAAGAAGTACTGGTAAAGTTGGTGTTTGTATAGCAACCTCAGGTCCAGGAGCAACTAATTTAGTAACTGGAATTGCAACAGCCTATATGGATTCAGTTCCAATGGTAGCAATTACAGGTAATGTTCCAGTTGGATTATTAGGAAAAGATAGCTTTCAAGAAGTAGATATAAAAGGTATAACAATGCCAATAACAAAGCATAACTTTATTGTTAAAAATATAGAAGATCTTCAAGAAACAATAAGAGAAGCTTTTTATATCGCAAGAGAAGGAAGACCAGGACCAGTACTAATAGATATACCAAAAGATATAACCTCTCAAAAAACAACATATGAAAAACTTACACCAAAAGAAGTTGTAAGAAAAGAAAAATATATAACAGAAAAAGCTTTAAATGAGGTTGTAGAATTAATAAATAATTCGAAGAGACCATTTATTTACGCTGGTGGAGGAATAATTGCATCAGGAGCAGAAAATGAGTTAAAAGAGTTAGTAGAAAAGATAAATGCACCAGTTGCAACCACATTAATGTCAAGAGGTGTTATGAGATATGATCATCCATTATACACAGGTATGATAGGAATGCATGGAACAAAGGCATCAAATATATCTGTATCAAAGTGTGATTTATTAATAACATTAGGTGCTAGATTTTCAGATAGAGTACTTTCGAACAATGAGCATATAGAGAATGCCAAGGTAATTCATATAGATATAGACCCAGCAGAGATTAATAAAAATATCAAGGTAGATGCAGCAATAGTTGGAGATTTAAAGGTAGTACTAGATAAGCTTATACCTATGGTTGATTACAAAAATAACGAAGAGTGGACAAATAAAGTAAATTCATTAAAGGTTACTAAAAAGGACGATTCTTTAGATGGAGAATTAACACCAGAGTTTTTATTTAATGCTTTAAATAAACTAGACAAAGGAAACTTTATTATTTCAACGGAAGTTGGACAACATCAGATGTGGGCATCTCAATACTTTGAGTTTAAAAAGCCACGAACATTCATATCATCTGGTGGATTGGGAACAATGGGATTTGGACTAGGGGCTGCAATAGGAAGTCAAATGGCAAATCCTAATTCCAAAGTAATAAATATAGCTGGTGATGGTTCATTTATGATGAACTGTAATGAGATAGCTACAGCAGTAAGCAATGGAGTACCAGTAATTACTATTATTATGAATAATAACGCACTAGGAATGGTAAGACAGTGGCAGGATTTCTTCTATGAAGGAAGGTATTCTCAAACAACTTTAAATAGAGGTACGGATTTTGTTAAGTTGGCAGAGGCTTATGGAGCAAAAGGTTATAGAGTATTTGAAAGAACACAACTTGAAGATGTTTTAAGAGAAGCATTAGAAAGTAATGTTCCAGTAGTTATCGATTATTTAATAAACAACAATAAAAAAGTATTTCCAATGGTTGCACCTGGTGCACCAATTAATCAATTAATATGTGAAGAATAAGAACAAATATAGTGTATTTAGGAGGATTTAGAAATGGCAAAGATGTATTATGAAAAGGACACAAATTTAGCATTATTAAATGGAAAGAAGGTAGCTGTAATTGGTTATGGAAGCCAAGGGCATGCTCATTCATTAAACTTACATGAAAGTGGAGTAGATGTAATTGTAGGATTATATGAAGGAAGTAAATCATGGGAAAGAGCAGAAGCAGCAGGATTAAAGGTTGCTACAGTAGAAAATGCAGCTAAAGAAGCAGATGTAATCATGATTCTTTTACCAGATGAAAAACAAGCAAAAATCTACAAAGAGCAAATTGCACCAAACTTAAAATCAGGAGATGCTTTAGTTTTTGCTCATGGATTTAACATTCACTATACTCAAATCGTACCACCAGCAGATGTAGATGTATTTATGGTTGCTCCAAAAGGACCAGGACATATGGTAAGAAGAACTTACACTGAAGGTTCAGGAGTTCCTTGTTTAATAGCTGTACACCAAGATGCAACAGGGCAAGCTAGAGATTTAGCTTTAGCATATGCAAATGGAGTAGGTGGAGCAAGAGCAGGTATATTAGAAACTACATTCAAAGATGAAACTGAAACAGATTTATTTGGTGAGCAAGCAGTATTATGTGGAGGATGTACAGCATTAATTAAGGCTGGATTTGAAACATTAGTAGAAGCAGGATACGCTCCAGAAAATGCTTATTTTGAGTGTTTACATGAAATGAAGTTAATCGTTGATTTATTATACCAAGGTGGAATGAGCATGATGAGATACTCAATTTCAGATACTGCTGAATATGGTGACTACATGATAGGAGATAGAATAGTTACTGAAGAAACTAAGAAGGAAATGAAGAAAGTTTTAGCAGAAATTCAAGATGGTACTTTCGCAAGAAATTGGTTAATGGAAAACATGGTTGGAAGACCAAATTTCAATGCTAAGAGAAGAATGGAAAGTGAACATCAAATAGAAAAAGTAGGACAAGAATTAAGAGGAATGATGAGCTGGATAGACACTAAAAAGCTTGACTAATTTCTTTATAATAAATAGCTTAACCCCAAAAATAAAGTTTTTGGGGTTAAATTTATTTTGTAGAAAATCATATTAAAATTAGGTTGTAAATAATTAAATCATAATAAGAAAAACTTAAGAAAAATTTAAAAAATTAGAAAAACCAATATGTTATACTTTCTAGGTAAGAGGAAGTGATAAAGATGGTACAGGATTTTGAGATAAACTTTAATTTATTTGCCACTATGGCAACCATTATTTTTATATTAATTGAAGGATATAAAATAAGAAAGAATTTTGAGAGTAAAAAAAGATTAGTAGTTAAAATAACATTTTTCATATATTTTTTAGGTGTAGCATATTATACATTTTTTCCAATGAATATAAGTATATATGACAGTGGATTTAATTTTAATACAACACCATTTACTGAAACGATAAAGGTTTTAAATAACAATAGGGGAATAGGTTTATATAATGTTTTAGGAAATATAGCATTATTATTACCCTTAGGAATATTTTTACCACTATTATATAAAAAAGCAAATAATATAGTTATAGCTGGAGCAACAATAATATTATCAACAGTTTCCATAGAAGTTTTGCAGATATTTACCTCATCAA
Organism: Clostridium sp.; assembly: GCA_051653165.1. Taxonomy (GTDB): domain Bacteria; phylum Bacillota; class Clostridia; order Clostridiales; family Clostridiaceae; genus Clostridium. The sequence continues at coordinate 19,193 of JBOFVP010000208.1, read as the reverse complement.
GAATTGGTGATATAGATGATATTATATTTAATACAATAGGTGGGATAATAGGATTTTTAATATATAAAATAGCTATAAAATTATTTGTAAAAAATAAAAGTATTATAGGAGATGTGCAAAAAAAACAAGGAAGCATTTTAAAATCTGGAATGATTTTTATAATACCAATAGTAATTATAATGTTTGTATTTATAGCCATTGTAAAAAATAATCAGTTAGATAGTGTAGTTACATCTATAAAAGATATAAATTCTAAGGATAATGTACTACAAGTATCAGAAATTGATGAGAATTATTTTACATTGGTTAAAGAAAATAATAAGCTAATAATAGATCATTATAAAAAAATAGAAAACAATAAGTTATTAACATATAATAGGTATTATAGCAATGAACCTGTGGATTATTCCAATGGATTTGTTGATAATTTTTTAGTTTTTATAGACAATAAATTAGAGGTTTATATAATAGTATTTGGTGAAAATAAAGATGGAAATGAACTAGAAGTTGAATTTCAAAGGAATACATATTATATGGAGTTAGAGAAGGGATATTTTATAAAAGCTATAAAGGTGGATGCATATAAGCAAATGTCATTTGAAATAAAATCGAATATAAAATAAATTATAAATCACTCTTAAATTTGGAATACCAATAATATAAGGAGAGTGATTTTTTTATGTTTAAATTATTAGCAAAGTTTTTAATTATTCCGTTATTTATAACAGCTCCAACGGTTGTTTTTAACAAAGAAGATGATATTAAGGGAATAATAACTACTTATTTTAATGAGGAGGCAAAAGCCATACAAGGGGAAGATTATACTTTTAATTGGGTTACTGAAGAATATAAAGAGGAGCTTAATTGTAAATTAGATTTTTTAAAGAAATGGTGTATGTTACAACAATATAAGTTTAAAAAGTATGATCAAAAAATAAATATTAGTGAAATAAGAAAATCAGAGGGGTTAATAAAAGTTTTTGTGGAAAGAAATGTAGACTTTAATTTAAATAATTTTGTAGATTGTCAAAAATCCTTAGGGGAAAGATTTTGTATTCATGTAGTTGAGGGAGAGTTTGGGTATAAAATAAATAAAATAATATATGAAGAGGAAAGTCCAGAATGGTTTATAAATGAATATGAAGGAAGGGATGGATATAGGAGTAGTGGTGAGAGTTATAAAGATAAGTTAAAAAATATTAATAAAATTAATGGAGAATACAAGAAGTTTTTAAGAGTAAGTGATAAAAAGGAATTTGGATATAATAGAGAGGCAACTATTGATTATGCAGAAAAGTATGCATTAGATTATAATAAATCATATAAAGAGTTTGATTCTTATGGTCAAGGGGGAGATTGTACTAATTTTGTTTCACAGTGTTTGAAGGCTGGTGGCTTGGAAACATCTAAACAATGGAGTCCTTATACTAATGCATGGATTTTAGTTAATGATTGTAGAGAATACTTGGTTAATAATAAAATTGCAAAGGAGTATAATTATATTTCACCAAATATGGTTGGAGGGGTTGTTCAATTTTATAATGTAGAAAAACAAAAATGGGCTCATTCTGGAATAATTACAAAATATACAGATGGAGATTATTTATTTTGTTGTCATAGTTATGATAAGTTAAACTATCCACTTAGTATGAGGTATCCAATGATTTACCCTAAAATTAGAATGTTAATTGTTGAGTAAAAATAAATGAAAAGTTATTGTTTTTTTTGGTTTATATGGTATTATTTAACAAAGTGCACTTTGAAATTTTAGTTTGGAGGGGAATTATGAAAAAAACAATAATGAAATCTATGGGCTATTCATTATTAATTATTGCAAGTGCAACAACAATAGCATTTGCAGGAAATAAAACAACAGATTTATCATATGAGCAAGCAACGGCGACTGGGAAGTTATCAACAACCTGGTCTTGGAGTGGAAATGACACAGGCTATGCTAGTACTGTATTAGACTCTAATAACGGGAGTAAAGGGTTTAATACTCAGACTTATATAGAGTATCAAGTAGAATCAGGTGGGGCAAGAAAAGATTGGGCAACAAGTAGTGGAAATACAGCTACTAAAACATTAAGCAAAAAAGGTGTTTGGAGATTTAATTCATCGCATGGATTATTGAATTCACAAGGAAGTGAAGTACAATATAAGACTCAAACAGACTGGTAATAAATATATGATAAGTAGAATATATAGTATTCTACTTATCATATACAAGAGGTGTGAATAATGATTATATTTAAAAGCGTGATTAAACAATGTAAATCACATTCGGTTATTATAGTTGTTTTTATATTAGCATTCTATATATCAACATTAATCATATCTGCAACAACAAGTTTGATAAAGGGATTTGTTGATATTGATAATGAATATAATGAAGTAATAGGAGAAAATACTGAGTTAGTTTCTGTAAATTATGTAGATTCTTATAACCATAAAAATATGATCAAATCTTTAGGTAATATTGACAATAATACTAAGGTAAGGATGGATATAGAAGTTACAGATATTAATAGTGATAAGGAGAGAGTGGTTGCAGTAGGAGAATTTTTTATTGGAGGGCAAGAATGTAAATATCCTTTGCTAGAGGGTAGGTATTATACTGCAGAGGAGGTTGTAAATAGTGATAAGGTAGTACTAATTGGGAAAAATCACGAAAAATATATTTTAAAATCTAATAACAGAAGAGAAATATATATAGATGGAGAATTATATGAGGTAATTGGAATTGTGGGAAAAGAAGGAAAAAAAAGCGTGTGGGATGATAATATTTTTATGCCAATTACATCATTTACTAAAATTTCAGTAGAATCAGTTGAAAGTTTGTTTTTTTCAAAGATGTATGTAATTAACAATGAGTTTTCGGAGTCAGAGGCAGAAAAAATTATAAAAAATCTAAAAGATTTGGATAGCAGGATTGGTGCAGCGAAAGAAAAAGTTAATTTTAATAATGAAAATAACATAAAACGTGCAATTTCAGTAAATTTTCAATATATATTTATAGCCATTATGATAATAATATTCGCAACAGTTAATTTAGGAGTTATTAGTTACTTTTGGATTAGTGACAGAATATATGAGATAGGTGTAAAAAAGGCATTTGGAATAACGAATAAGCAAATTGTTATGTCTTTGTATACAGAAATAGTTATAATAATAGCATTTTCAAGCATTTTATCAATAATTACCCATTATATTGTTTCCAAGTTTGACATAATAAATTTAGAATTAAGTATAATTAATACTTTTGTGATATTATTAATAAATATAGTAATTTCCGTTATTATATCAAGTGCACAGTGCATTAGAGCAATAAAAGTAGAACCTATACAGATTATTAAGAGGTAATGGTGATGGACATGCTTAAACATATTATAAAAAATCTTATTTTAAATAAGGTAGTAGCAACAATTTTTATATTACAAATAGTTTTATCAATTGTAACATTATCTGAAATAAGTTATCAAAGAGATATTTTAAATGTAATAAAAAGTAATATTGATAAAATTAATATTGATTTAGATAATACTTTTACATTTAACTACTTAGGTTTTTTTGATTATGACAAACATAATGAATTTATAACAGATCTTAATGATTTTTTTGGAAGTCAAGATTTAGGGATATCAATAGGACCCACTATAAGGAATATAGAACATATACCTAATGAAAAAGAATATTATAATAAGATAATAAATTTAAATGAAGATAATTATATTAAAGATAATTATACTAACTTAAATACCATAATTATATCTAAAAGTGTATTAGATAAGATGGATATTAAAGTTATAAGTGGAGATATATTAAATCAAGAAGATTTTAGTATGAAAACAGAGAAAAGGATACCTATATTAGCAAGTAAAGAATTTGTTGATATTTTAAGACTTGGAGATGAAATAACAGTTAGTAATGAAAAAAGTTATATTATTAAAGGATTTTTTGATTACGATATAAAATGGTTTGGAAAAAATGGAGTTGATGGTGAATTACAGGACTTTAAATCAATGTTTATAGAGCCATTTGTATATGAAAAAGGAAATATAGATTTAGAAATGTTATTTGATGGATTGATGCTATTCAATACTACTAACCTTAAAGGTGGACAAGTGATTGAGAAGATTCAACAAATTGCGTTTCAAAATGGAATGGATGTAGTAATTAAATCTATGGAAGAAGAAGTTAATTTAATTATGTCTGAAAGTAAAGAAGAAGTTAAGGCAATATACTTTATGTCAACAGTGATAATAGTATTAATGTTATTAGGAATTTTGACGGTAGTTATATATTCTATAAAAGAGAATGTAAGAAAAATTGGTATATATAAAACAGCGGGATTTTCCAACACAAGGGTAAAGATAATAATGTTAAGTCAATGGATTATATATATAGTCATAGGTGTTATAATAAGTATAGGATGTATATGGTTTAAAAATAATACAGTAAATGAGGTTATACAATATGATATGCAATTTTTAATATATGACCTAGCAAAATATTCATATTTTGATACTATGATTATTTCTATCATATTAACAATATTTGTTCTTTTGATTGTAGTTTGTGCTTCAAAAAAAATAGATAAAATTAATATATCTAATTTAATTGGAGGAAGGTTTTAATGAAAATTATTGAATTAAAAAATATAAATAAAACTTATGGAGATGGAATAGCTAGGACTATAGCTTTAAAAAATATAAATCTAGATATTGATAAAGGTGACTTTGTAGGAATAATAGGAACATCGGGATGTGGAAAATCAACATTATTAAATATAATAGGATGCATAGATAAACAAACTGTTGGTGATTATATACTTGAAGGTAGAAACATTTCCGATTTGAGCAATAATGATTTAAGTAAAATAAGAAATAAACAAATTAGTTTTATATTTCAATATTTCGCATTATTAAATGATTACTCTGTTTATGATAATGTAGAGTTACCATTAAGTTTTAGAGGTATGAGTAAAAAACAAAAGGTTGAAAAGGTTAATAAATTACTAAAGGATTTAAACATAATAGAATATTCAGCTAAAAAGCCATATCAATTATCAGGAGGTCAGCAACAAAGAGTTGCAATAGCAAGGTGTTTAGCGAGTGATGCAAATATCATATTAGCAGATGAGCCGACAGGGGCATTAGATAGAAATACAGGAACTGAGGTAATTGAATTATTGAAAGAACTAAATGCTAATGGTAGAACAATAATTTTGGTAACTCATGACAATAACTACATTAAATACTGCAATAAAGTGATACATTTGGAAGATGGAGAAATAATTAATTAGTTTAATCAATCAAAACTTGAGTATGTAATGAATTATATAGTAGAATAAATTATACTATATAAGGATTTTGAAGGTTAAGGTTAATTATGAATAATTATATTTATATATTGAGATGTGGAGATAATAGTTTATATACAGGATGGACAAATAATTTAGAAAAGAGATTTAATGATCATAAAAGTGGAAATGGAGCTAAATATACTAGAGGAAGAGGTCCTTTAGAAATAGTGTATATAGAGGAGTTTGAGGATAAGAGTATTGCGATGAAACGAGAATATGCAATCAAGAAATTAAGTAAAATACAAAAAGAGGATTTAATAAATAAATTTAACAGAAATGTATTGACAAAATTTACTATTAGGAGTAATATGGAATAAATTAAATATATCTTATTATGAGCGGTGGAGGGACTGGCCCGATGAAACCCAGCAACCTGTTTTTAAAGCTTTTAAAAATGTGGTGCTAATTCCTGCAGGTTTAACCTGAGAAATAAGAATAATAGTAACATTATAACTATTTATGTGATGAGTATACAATCACTTCTTATTAATTTAAGAAGTGATTTTTTATTTTCTAATAGAAACTTAAGGGGGCAAAAAATATGAGTGATTATGAGTGTAGTAACATAAAAACAAAGTTAGTAAGAGGGGCTAGTAGAGGTGATGAGAGAACAGGGGCAATAAGTTTTCCGATTTATCAATCAAGTACATTTGCACATCCTGAATTAAATAAATCAACAGGATATGATTATTCAAGATTGCAAAATCCAACAAGAGAAGAATTGGAAAAAACAATTAATTTACTTGAAGAGGGTAAGGGGGCGTTAGCATTTTCAAGTGGATTAGCAGGGATAACTGCATGTGTACATTTATTTAAAAGTGGGGATCATATAATTTTATCAGAAGACTTATACGGTGGAACATTTAGGTTATTTGATGAGATATATAATATTTATGGAATAGAAGCAAGTTTTGTTAATACATCAGATTTATATGAGGTAGAAAAGAGTATAAAGCAAAATACTAAATGTATTTTTATAGAAACACCATCAAATCCTTTGATGAGAATAACTGATATAAAAGGTATAGTAAAATTATGCAAAGAATATGAACTTATATCAATAGTTGATAATACATTTCTAACCCCATATTTTCAAAAACCATTAAACTTAGGGGCTGATATTGTTGTTCATAGTGGAACAAAGTATTTAGCAGGACATAACGATGTATTAGCTGGTTTTGTATGTACAGGTGATGAAAAAATACTTGATAAGTTAAGGTTTATTCAAAAATCCACAGGTGCATGTCTATCACCATTTGATTCTTGGTTAGTGTTAAGAGGTTTAAAGACACTGCATATTCGTATGGATAGAAGTGAGAAAAACGCTATAAAAATAGCAAGAGTGTTATATAAAAATAAAAGTATAGAGAAGGTTTTTTATGCTGGATTAGAATGTCATGATGGATATGAAGTAAACTTAAATCAAAGTGAAGGTTTTGGAGCTATGATTAGCTTTAGAGTAAAAGATAAGGAGATTATTCCTAGGATATTAAGTGGATTGAATATTATTAGTTTTGCTGAAAGTTTGGGGGGCGTGGAGACATTAATCACTTATCCATTTACACAAACTCATGGAGAAATGCCATTGGAAATAAAAAATAGATTAGGTGTTGATGAAAGTTTATTAAGATTATCAGTTGGAATAGAAGATGTTAAAGATTTAATAAAAGATTTAGAAAGAGTATTGGAGGGATAGCAATGAAAAAAGGAACAAGTTTAGTACATGGAGAAGGATTAGTTGATAGAGAGACAGGTGCTTTAAATACACCTATTTATCAATCATCAACCTTTCATCAATATGATATAAATAACTTTGGAAAATATGATTATTCAAGATCAGGTAATCCAACAAGAGAAGCCTTAGAAAAGCAAATTGCAAAGCTTGAAAATGGGAATCATGGATTTGCATTTTCATCTGGTATGGCAGCTATATCATCAGTATTATCAATATTTTCCCAAGGAGATCATTTAATAATTTGTGGTGATGTTTATGGTGGAACATATAGAGCAGTAACAACTTTATTTAATAGATTTGGAATAGAGATAACGTTTGTTGATGCAAGTAATAATGATGAAGTATTTAAAGCTGTAAGAGATAATACAAAGGGAATATATTTAGAAACCCCATCTAATCCATTGTTAAGAATAACAGATTTGAAAGCTATTATTGAGTTTGCAAGGGTAAAAGATATTTTAACCATAGTAGATAATACATTTATGACTCCATTAAGACAAAGACCATTAGACTTAGGGGCAGATATTGTTGTTCATAGTGCTACTAAATTTTTAGGTGGACATAGTGATGTTATTGCAGGGGTGGTTGTAGTAAAAGATGATAAACTAGCAAAGAGGATTTATACTATACAAAATACATTTGGTGCAATTTTAGGGCCACAGGATTGTTTTTTATTATTAAGGGGAATAAAGACTTTAAGAGTAAGATTTGATGAAAGTGAAAAAAATGCAGAGATATTAGCTAAATATTTAAGTGATAATAGTAGTGTAGAAAAAGTTTATTACCCTACATTAGATAATCATGAAGGAAGAGAAATTCATCTATCACAATCTTCAGGTGGGGGAGCAGTATTATCATTTAAGTTGAAAGATATAGATAAAACAGTAGAATTTTTAAATAGAATTAAAAATGTAGCAGTAGCTGTAAGTTTAGGTGGAGTAGAAACAATAGTTTCCTATCCATGTAAAATGAGTCATGCATCAATTCCGAAAGATGAAAGAGAAAAACTTGGTATAACAGACACTTTAATAAGAGTTTCAGTAGGGCTAGAAGAAATTGAAGACTTAAAAGAAAGTTTTAAAGAAGCATTACTATAAAATAAGGGGCATGTTTTGCCCCTTATTTTATACCAACAATTGTAACAAAAAAGCTATATGTGTATATATTAAAGTATAGACAAATTAAAATTTTCTGATAAAATAGTTTAAAAGGTATAAAATCCAAAAAGAAAGGCAGGGTAGAGGGAAAAATAAATAAAAGCGCCAGAACTTAAGTGAGCCTCCAAATCTATGATTTGGCAAGGCGAACTTACTCAGCGAGCGAATGCGAGTCGAGTTTCCTTTGAGCATAAATCTATGATTTGGCAAGGCGAACTTACTCAGCGAGCGAATGCGAGTCGAGTTTCCTTTGAGCATAAATCTATGATTTGGCAAGGAAAAACTTAAGTTGACGAGGATGGGGAGTTATCGAAAACTTCGGCGGGTGCCCCACGGTATCGCACTACCGTAAACGGCTAACAAAACTATTAAGTGATTAATAGTACAAATTTAGCCTGGTGTTAAAACCTTCTTTTTAAGGTTTTTGTTTCTAGTAGTATTATACCTATTTGTCTAATACTTTAGTAATTAAATGAAGTATCTACTAGATTCAGGTTCTTAAAGAGATAAAAAATTTAATATAGTAAACAAAAGGAAGGAAGAAATATTATGTGCGGAATAGTTGGATATATAGGAAATGGACAAGCAACACCTTTTTTAATTGAGGGATTAAAGAAATTAGAGTATAGGGGTTATGACTCATCAGGAGTAGCAATACTAAATTCTAATGAAATTTTAGTCAGAAAGGCAAAAGGTAGACTATCTGTATTAGAAGAAAGTATAAAAGAACAGTCACTTTTGGGAAGCATAGGGATAGGTCATACTAGATGGGCGACTCATGGTGAACCTTCAAATGTTAATTCACATCCACATACAAGCTCTACAGGAGAAGTATCAGTAGTTCACAATGGAATTATTGAAAACTATATAGAGCTTAGAGAATTCTTAATTGAAAAAGGATATGAGTTTAAATCTCAAACAGATACAGAAGTTATTCCGAATCTAGTTAATTATTTTTATGAAGGCAACTTATTAGATGCAGTAATTAAAGCATCTAAACTATTAAGAGGAAGCTATGCAATTGCAGTAATAGTTAAAAGTGAGCCTGATAAAATAATTGCAGTAAGAAAGGATAGTCCAATGATAGTAGGGGTTGGAGATGATGAATATTTTATTGCATCAGATATTCCAGCAGTACTAAATAAGACAAGGAATATATATCTTTTAGAGGACAAAGAGTTTGTTGAATTGAAAAAAGAAGGAATAACTATATTCAATTCTAACAAAGAAAAAATAGATAAGAACATTTTTAAAGTAACATGGAGTGAGGATGCAGCAGAAAAAGGTGGCTATGAACATTTCATGTTAAAAGAGATTCACGAACAACCTAAAGCATTAAGAGACACTATTTCTTCTAGAGTAAGTATGGAGAATGGTGTCTTTTTTGATAATTTTAATATTTCAAAGGATGAATTGGAGAATATAGATAGAATATTTATAGTTGCCTGTGGAACAGCATATCATGCAGGATTAATTGGTAAGCAAGTAATTGAAAGATTAGCAAAAATTCCTGTCGAAGTAGATATTGCTTCAGAGTTTAGATACAGAAGTCCACTTATATCAAGTAAAAGCTTAATGATTACTTTAAGTCAATCAGGGGAAACGGCAGATACGTTAGCGGCAGTTAAGTTAGCAAAACATTCAGGAGCAAGAGTTATAGCCATTACAAATGTTGTTGGGAGTACTATTTCAAGAGAAGCTAATGATGTTATATATACAATGGCTGGACCAGAAATAGCAGTAGCTTCTACAAAGGCATATACAACTCAAGTTTTAGTGATGTATTTAATAGGGATTTTATTTGGAAAGAACAGAGAAATGATAGATAAAAAGGAAGAAAATAACTATATACAAGAGTTAATGCTATTGTCTGACAAAGTAGAAAGAATATTATCTCAAAAAGATAAAATTAAGATTATTTCTAGGGAAATAAGTAGAGAAAAGGATTTATTCTATTTAGGAAGAGGATTAGATTATGCATTAGCAATGGAAGCATCATTAAAATTAAAAGAAATTAGTTATATACATTCAGAGGCTTACGCTGGAGGAGAATTGAAACACGGAACAATAGCTTTAATAGAGAAAGGAACAAAAGTAATTTGTATTTTAAATCAAAAGGAATTAAAGGAAAAAATGATTAGTAATATTGTAGAAATAAAGTCAAGGGGAGCCTATGTAATAGGAGTTTGTTATGAAGAAGAAAAAAATGTAGGTAGTATATTTGATGAAATTCTTACAATTCCAGATACAATGGATTTATTTGCCCCAATACTAAGCGTAGTAACATTACAATTACTAGCATATTATGTATCCTTATCTAAAGGGTTAGATGTAGACAAGCCTAGAAATTTGGCTAAATCAGTGACTGTAGAGTAGTTTATTAATAAAAATCTGTGTAAAAATTTTAAAATTAAAGGAGTAAGCATTATGAGCGATGTTATAAATAAATTATTAAATGAATATAGGGAAACAGAAAAATGTTTAAAAATGGGCGTAGAATGGTTACCAGATAATGACTTTGCAAGAGGAAAACTTGAGGTTGTTGAAATGATACTACAAGATTTAGAGGACTTAAAAAAGAATCATCTTTAATATTAGATAAATACAAAATCGCATGTGTAAAATAAACACATGCGATTTTCACAATAAAATACAAAGTAAAGAGGGAATTAATTAATTATTGAACCATCTTCTATATTAATAATTTTATTACACATAGAAGCAATATTCATATCATGAGTAATTATTATTACTGTAATCCCTTCTTTATTTAAATTTGTTAATATATTCATTATTTTATGTCCATTTTCTTGATCTAATGCACCTGTAGGTTCATCAGCCAAGATTATTTTAGGATTATTGATTAAAGCTCTTGCAATAGCAACTCTTTGTTTTTCTCCGCCAGATAAATCTTTAGGAGTCTTTAATTTATGTTTCTCTAATCCTACAGCAGATAAAGACATAACCGCTTTTTTAAACTTGTCCTTAATTTTACTATTTGAATAATCAAGTGGTAATGTTACATTATCAATGAGATTATAATTATTTAATAAATTAAAGTTTTGAAAAATAAATCCTATTTCTTCATTTCGTATTTTAGCTAAATTTTTAGGGTTCATTTGAGATATTTCGATACCGTTTAAATAATATTTTCCAGAAGTCTGAGTATCAATACACCCAATAATACTTAATAATGTTGATTTTCCAGATCCAGATGGACCAACGATCGCAACAAGCTCTCCTTCATCTATAATTATATTTATGTTTTTTAAAGCTTCAAATTTTATTTCACCATCATATATTTTATTGATATTTTCTAGCTTAATTAAACTCATAATAGTCTCCTTTATGATTTATTCTTAATAATTTCAACAATTTGCATATTTTTAAGTTTTAAAATCGGTAATATTGATATCAATAATGTAATAATACATATTAACATTATATTTGTAATTATCACATTAATACTAGGTTTCGTTCCAATTGAAAAAAGTATAGATAAAATTGAACTAACAATTGTTAATACAAATATTTCTTGTATTATTTCTTTGCATATATCTTTAAGTGTTGCTCCTGAAAAAAGTTTTGCTCCAAATTCCTTATTTCGGTTAATAAAACTTCCTAAAATTGTTGCAGTGCAACCTAAAATAGCGAGAAAAGAAACTAAAAAACCATTAAATAGGGAGATGTTTTTATCGCGGCTCAATATTTCTTTCATACCATCAATACCAGTTAAACTTTCATAATTAAATACTAAATCATATTTATTTAAATCTTTATCAAGTCGTTCCTTTATAGATTCTATAGTTATACCATCATTTAGTTCTAATAACAATCCTTTATATTCTAAAGCAAAGATTTCACTTAAATCATAAGCATTCCTTACTATTGGTATGGCGGAGAGGGAGTCGCTATAGTAAATCCTACTTGTATATTTATTTAATGTAGAATCACATCCTATCAAAGCATTTTTATCTAAAAAACCAATAACTTCAAAATTAATGAATTCTACAATATTGTTATTTTTTTCAAAGTTTACTAAAATATCTTCTTTTATTATATCTCCTACGTCAAACTTTTGAATGAAATCATGGCCCAATATTATAGGAATATTTTCCTTATAATCCTTATTAAAGTCTTCTTTAGTAAATGTTCGTCCTTCCACAACTTTTATATCAAATCTATCAATAAAATCTTCATTTACTAAAATTTTAGCAGCAACATCCATTTGTTTACCAATTTCTAATTTTTTGTATTTATCAATAAGATTTTCATTTATTTCTCTCATAGGAAGTAAACTTGTATAATAAATCATTTTTCTGTTAACTAAACCATCTTGTTTTAATTTGTTAAAAATATCTTTATCATTAATTAATTTTTCAATATCTTTATTGTACTCCATATTATAATTACTATCAAAACCACCTATAGGTACAATTCTACAGGCATAGGTTTTATTAATATCAAACAGCTCATCTATATTTTTTCTTTTAAGTTCAATATTACTTAGAACAAATCCATTTGCATTTAGCATAGTAAGTCCAACTGTTAACTGTAAAATCATTAATAATGCTAAATTGTTCATTTTAATAACTCTTTTTATGGCTTTAAGCATTATATTATTCCTCCATCAAAATTTCTTTTGGTTGTATACTGGATAAGTAATACATAAAGGGTATTAACGTAATTAATAATACTATTATTGAAGTTAAAGCTATTGATATGATACTGTAACTACTTAGTTTTATTGGGATATTATATATATACCCTTTTGAAATAACTGATAAAATACCTTGGATAATAAATGATATAATTGCAGATATACAAACTAGTTTTGATAAGTCTTTAGCAAAAAGCTTAACTATTTTTACACTCGTTCCCCCAACTACCTTTCTTAATACAAACTCTTTTTTTCTTTCCTGAATCCATAAATATGCTAATGCAATTGAATTTATAAATACAATTGCTAACATTAATATTGTTAACTTAATAGTTGCTTTAGCTTCTTCTATAATATCTACCTCCATGAAATCATTTACTTCCAAGCTGTTATCTTTATTTTTAGATTTAAGGGTAGCTTCTATTTCTTGAATAGCTAGTTTTACTTCTTCCTCCTCTCCTGAAAGAACTATATTAGTCGTGGCATCTTGAAGAATATTTTCACCATACAGTTGAACAAAGTCAATATAACTAATTATTGCTTTAGGATACTTTTCAAAGCTAATACCTTGAACATTAAATTTCATAGTTAAAGAATTCCCATTGCCATTTATATAGTCAATATTAAGGCTATCACCAAAAGTTGCGGATAGAACGCAATTACCTGAAATTTTTCTATAATCACTTTTATCAAAAAAACTACCACTTTTCATGTCTTCCTTATAATAAACTCCTTTAGTAGACATATAAGTTTCTACTAAGCCATTTAATGTGTGTTTTTTTAATATTACTGATATATTTCTTTTTTCTAAGATTTTTTCAAAATCTTGAATTGAATAATCGACTGAGGAAATAAACTTAACACTTTTATTATTATTGGGACTATATTTAATATGTTTATCATTTTGGATTTTAAATGCTGACATGGAAATAGAAAACATGATTATAATTAAGGTAAATGTAATTATAAAGAAAAAATCTCCGAACCCACTGATTTTGTTATGTTTCATCCGTATATCCCTCCTAGATATTTATAAAGAAAGTATAACACATAATGCTATAAAAATATAGATAATAATGAAATATTATACAAATTTGTTTTTTTTTGTTTACTTTTGTAATATTTTGAAATATAATTTTATTGTGCACAAATAAATAAAATTAGGAGGATTTACAATGGTTAAAAAATTATTATCTACAACGCTAATTATTAGTTTGTTTGCAGTACCTATGTTAGTTAGCGCTGTGTCAGTTAAAACTAACAGGGGTTACGAATATCAATCAAATGCTTACGTGACATCAAGTAGTTCAGGAAAGCAAGTTACTGGAGTAGCTGAATGTTATCAATATCATGATTATATTACAAGAGTAGGAAGTAAAAGTGGTTATAATGCTACAGTTACAGCTAGATGGAGAGCTACGAATGCTTATCTTGCTAATCCATCTCAAAAAGTTTATGTAACAAATTCAGCATTCGATGGTTCATGGGCATATCATGAATTATCAAGATAAGGTATGCAGTTAGATAGTACAAGCATAATTTGAAAGGCTGTTTATAATGAAGGAGGATTCAGATTTGAATCCTCCTTTTATATAATATGGTACAATATTATATAAAAAAGGAGATTATTTATGAATATTGGAATAATTGGATATGGTAATGTAGCGAAGGAAACAGTAAGGTTAATAGAGGAAAGAACAAATTTTGCAATTAAATATATTGTAAAGAGTGATGGAGGAATATATTTAAGAAATAAAGAAAAAGTTAGTAATATAAAGGAGATTAAATTACATAAAAATTGGAATTCCTCACTAACATACAAAGATATAGTTGAGGATAAATCTGTTAATATAATTTTAGAGTTGACTAGTACAAATATTGAGAATGGTGAGCCAGCAATAACGCATATAAAAGAAGGAATAATTAATAATAAACATATAATAACAGGTAATAAGGGTCCTATAATACATGCATATAATGAGTTAAATAAGTTAGCTAGTGAATATAGAGTGAATCTAGGGATAGGATGTACAGTTGGGGGAGCATTACCAACCTTTATTGTTGGAAGTGAAGGACTTAATGGAAGTACCATATTAACTATTGAAGGAGTTTTAAATGGAACTAGTAATTATATTCTAGATTTAATGAATAATGAGAATTTAACCTTTGAAGATGGGTTGAAAAAGGCACAGGAACAAGGTATTGCAGAGAAAGATCCTAAGCTAGATATTGAAGGATATGATACAGCAATAAAAATAATAATTTTAGTGAATACAATATTAAATAAGAGCATAAAATTAAGTGATGTATCAATAAAGGGGATACAGGACTTGACCATGGAAGACATAATAAGAGCCAAAGAAAATAATGGAGTAATTAAGCTAATAGCTAGATATAAACATAATACAATAAGTGTTTCACCAGAGATAATTACTCAAGATAATATTTTATATTCAGTTAATGGTAAAAATAAAGGTATAAAGTTTGAAACGGATTTGTTAGGAGAGATATTTATTGCAGGTGGTGAGTCTTCAGTTATAGGTGCTGCAGCATCTATATTGAGAGATATACTAAATGTAATAAATCTATCTAATTGTAAGCAAAGTAAAATAATAGATAAAAATCCAATAAAAGATAAGAAAATAATTGTAAAAGATTGCGATGTGTTATAAAATAAAGATAGGGTTATAAGATATTAATTAAAAGATTATCGAGGTGGTTATATGGAAGAAAAGCTTAATAAGCTAGAGTTCATGTTAATGGGCTTAAGACAAATGCAAGTGGGCGCAGTTTGCGCATGGTTCCCACATGAAAAGAAAGAAGATATTATAAAGGCTATTGAGGCTTCTCCAAAATTTAAGATTGAAGGAAACATAGTTTCTTTAAAAAGTGAAACTGAGAAATATGAAGAAGAGCTACAAAAAAATATCTTAAGAGAATTAGATGGAGAAGAAAATTTAAGTATTGGGCAAGAGTTTTCTTTGTATGATGATGATGATGATGATTTAAATCTTGTGGAATTAGTAGGGGATTCAAATTCAAATGATAATTTATTTGTACTCGAAGAAACTATTCCAAATATACAAGAAGCAAGTCAAAATGTTATAGTAGAAGAGGCAATTGAAAGTAATTGGATTGAAGCACAAGCTATAGCAGATGAAATTTCAACAATTGAGATTGAAGAAATTGTACAAGCTGCACCAGTTGTAGAAGAACCAAAGCTAGAAGAATATTACAATGAGGAAGGTGAATACACAATGGAGCAAGTGCAACCAGTGGTTAATAATGTAAATGGAACAGAGTTAGGGTATGAAGACATATTAAAAATTATAGAAGAGTATAATAATAAGATAGAAGCAGAATTATCATATGCTTCAGATAATAGTTTTGATGTTAAAGTAAAAGCTATAAAAACATTCTATCAAAATAAATATAATGTAAAATTAAAAGAAGAAAATATATTAAATGCTAATGCATCTGTTTTTGCATTAATTAACAGAAAAAAGGGTGTTGAAGCAGCTTACTTATTAATATGTGAAACTTTAGAAGCTGATGTTTTAGCTTATATGTTAGATAATTATGATGATGAAGTTGTTTATTTCTGCCCAATAGATGGAAGTAAGGTAGAATTTGAAGTAGGATTAAATGAGTTCTACTTGAAAGACACTGATATTATTTTTGATAAATATTTAGAGCATTATGTTATTACAGAAGAGAAAGACTTTAAGGTTAAAAAGTTAGAAATTGTTATAGGTAGTAAATAAAATATGCATATAAAATAAAAAAGTCTGAATGCATTTGCTTTCAGACTTTCTTAATAGTTATAAAAAGTTTAATATATGATTATTATTTAGAGGGTGTATTGACATGGATAAAAAGAATATTAGAAAAAATATTTTATCTTTAAGAGCTAGGGTTAAAAATGGTAATGATAAGAATCAAAAAATATTAAATAGATTAATTGAAACAGAAGAGATAAAAAAAAGCAGAAATATTTTTGTATATATATCTTTTGGGCATGAGATAGATACAAGAGAATTTATAAAATGGTGCTTTGATAATGAAAAGCAAGTATATGTTCCTAAGATTACAGAGGAAAAGGGAACAATGGAAGCTATTAAAATAACTAGTTTAGATGAATTGAAAGAAAATAAACTAGGTATTTTAGAACCAATAGATGGAAAGCAGATAAAAAATATAAATGATATTGATGTTGTTATACTTCCAGGAGCAGCATTTGATTTAAAGGGTGGAAGAATAGGATATGGTGGGGGATATTATGATAGATATCTAAAAGGTTATTCTAATTGCAAGATATCCCTAACATATGAAATACAAATATTAAATGAGATTCCAATGGAAGAACATGATATATCATATGATATATTAATTAGTGAAAAAAATATTTATAAAGTATAAATTTATTAAGGGGGCTATAAAATGAGTAAAGAATGGAGTCAAGACACGTTATGCATACAAGGAGGGTATTATCCAAAACCAGGGGAAACAAGAACAGTACCTTTGTTTCAATGTGCAACATACAAATACGAAGATCCAGATCATTTAGCAAAGTTATTTAATTTAGAAGCTGAAGGTCATCTATATTCAAGAATTTCAAATCCGACAATTGCAGTTTTAGAAGAAAAATATGCAAAGTTACAAGGTGGTGTTGGGGCAGTAGCAACATCTTCAGGACAATCTGCAATTTTATTAGCAATATTAAATATATGTAAGGCTGGGGACCATATTATATCAGTATCATCCCTTTATGGTGGAACAGTGAATCTTTTCTCAGTAAATCTTAAAAAGATGGGTATTGAAGTAACTTTTGTAGATCCAGAAGCTGATGAGAGTGAGTTCTTGAAGCATGCAAAAGAAAATACAAAACTGATTTATGGAGAGACTATTGGTAATCCAGGTTTAAATATATTAGATTTCGATAAGTTAGCTAGTGTAGCTAAAAAAATTGGTGTGCCATTTATGGTAGATAACACAGTTCCTACACCATATCACTGCAATCCATTTGAGTATGGGGTTAATATTGTAGTACATTCTACAACTAAATATTCAGATGGTCATGCACAAACTATTGGTGGAATGATTGTAGATGGTGGAAATTTTGATTGGACTAATGGAAAATTTGAAGATTTAGTTGAGCCAGATCCAAGTTATCATGGAATGAAATATGTTGAAACTTTTGGAAGTGCTGCATATATAGTTAAGTTAAGAGTAACCTTATTAAGGGATTTAGGGGCATGTCAAAGTCCATTTAATGCATATTTAACTAACCTAGGGTTAGAGACATTGCATTTAAGAATGGAAAGACACTCTCAAAATGCTCTTGAATTATCAAGATGGTTAAGTAATCATCCTAAAATTAGCTGGGTTAATTATCCTTACTTAGAAACTAATAAAGAGTATGATAGAGCAAAGAAATATTTGAAAAAGGGTGGAAGTGGTCTTCTAACATTTGGAGTAAAAGGTGGAATTGATGAAGCTAAAGAGTTTACAAAGGCTTTAAAGCTTATAGCATTAGTAGTAACTCTAGGGGATGCTAGAAGCTGTATATTACATCCTGCATCAACAACTCATAGTCAACTAAATGAAGAGGAACAAAGAGCTAGTGGAGTTACTCCAGATATGCTAAGACTTTCAGTTGGAATAGAAGACATTGAGGATATAAAAAATGATATAGAGCAAGCTTTATCCATATTGTAAAAATAGCTGTGAAACGGTCTAGATAATAATTTTATCTAGACTTTTTTATTAACATACAAAATAAGTAATTAGATATTCATATAATTAAATTGACATGTTGTTGTTGGGAATGATAAAATTAATATATAAATTGTGTAGGATTAGGAGAGTATATTATGGAGCAAAGTGTTGCTATATTTAAAGCTTTAGGCGATAAAACAAGATTAACCATATTAACAAGTTTGTTAGAGGGACCAATGTATGTTGAGATACTAGCTTTAAGATTAAATCTAACTCCAGCTACTATTAGCTTCCATTTAAAAAAGCTTGAAGAGGTTGGATTAGTATCATCAAAAAAAGAACAATATTATGTTTTATATAGCATAAATGAAGAGATAATATCAAAAAGTATTGAATCTATGATGAGGGTTAATTTAAGTGAGGTAACTAACAGTTACAAATAAGTTATAAAAGGTTATAAATAGGTATTGACTTTTATAACTTTTAACTTAGAAAATTGTTGACAGCCTCCCATATTCGTAAAGAGTATGGAGTGCGTTTAATATAACGCCAAAATCC
>JBOFVP010000207.1:0-2260 GCA_051653165.1 Clostridium sp. | reverse complement strand
AATGCTATTTCATCGTGGTAAATCATTGTTGCCTTGTATAGTAATGCATAGTGTTATGAATTCTTTGAGTGCATTTTCAAACAGTGAGGTATCAATAACATATCGTATTCCTGTAACAATAATATTAATTGTTGTTTCCGTAGGATATAGTGTATTTATAATCAAAAAAACACCGAAAGTGTAGAGTTTGGATAATTGTAAATGGTATTAAATACTACGACACGTGTCGTGGTATTTAATACCTTATAGCATGATTGAGAAAAAGCACAACAAGAAAATGAAGTGATTCAGCCTATAGAATAAAAATAAAATTAAGAGAACAAAGGGGGGCATCGCCTCGATAATAATAACTTTAACTATAATATAACTGTAAAAAGTAATATTCCAATGTACTTTGCAATTCCATCAAAATATAGTGAATATGTAAGTATATTACCAGAGAAGAGGATGTTGATTACTCAGGGAGGGTTGATGTTATTGATTTAGCGTTAACTTATCCTAGGTATAATTATGATGATAAAAAGGATATTTACCTTTATTCTAACTCCTCAAAATGGTGAATTAAATTTAGATATTAAAATATGATTGATTTAGTGTTATAATAATTATTAGTTTAGTTAATAATTAAGAGGATAATGCTATCAAGTGAGGTGAATACTATGGCAATCTATTTAAATACAAATAAGTCTTTAGAAATGTATAAAAGATTATTTAATACAGAATATTTTGTTGATAAGTCTATGATTATAGAAAAGACTAATAAATTAATTAATACAGCGGATAATTATTTATGTATAACTAGACCAAGAAGGTTTGGTAAATCATCAGTTGCAGATATGCTTGGGGCATATTATTCTAAAGCTGTAAATTCAAAGGACATTTTTGATGCATTAAAAATAAGTAAGTCAAATAGCTACAATGAAAATTTAAACAAATATAATGTTATAAACATAAGTTTTAATACTATACCAGATAAAGGTAAAACTTATGATGAATATATAGAATTAGTTCTAGATGGACTAGTTGATGATATAAAGAGTATGTATCCAAATTTAGAAATAAAAGATTATTACAATATAAGTACTATGCTTGCTTCAACAAATGAAAAATTCATATTTATATTTGATGAGTGGGATTATATTTTTAATAACAATCTCTTTAAAGAAAGTCAAAATGATTTTTTAGAATTCCTTAGAAATCTTTTAAAGGATCAGCCTTATGTTGCTTTAGCTTATATGACTGGGGTTCTTCCAATTAAGAAATATTCAAGTGGATCTGCACTGAATATGTTTGATGAATATACTATGTTAAATGATATGATTTATGGTGAATATTTTGGATTTACCGAATATGAAGTAAAAACTCTTCAAAGTAAGCAAACAAAAATTTCATTAGATGAGATTAAGAGCTGGTATAATGGCTATATAAATGAGGAAGGGATGGAGATGTATAACCCGAGATCAGTTGTAAAAGCTCTTCAAAATGGTAAATGTAAAAGCTATTGGACCAATACAGGGGCTATGGCTGAAGTTTCAGTGTACCTTAAGTATAATACCTTAGAAATACGTGATGATGTTATACAAATGGTATCTGGAGAAGAGATTGACATAACAATAGATGAAGAATTTAGAGCTGGGCAAGATGCTCCAAAAACAAAGGAAGAAATATATTCTGCAATGATTGTTTTAGGATTCTTATCTTATTATGATGGATATTTAAAAATTCCTAATAAAGAGCTTATGAAAGAATTTCAAAAAGCTTTAAAGGATGAGTCTTTCGGCTATGTTTCTGAGACTAAAGAGCATACATGTTAAATTGTGGAATTATAATTTAATAGACTTTAAAAAATAGAGAACTCTAAATAGTACATCAATTGTAGTATTTAGAGTTCTATTGATAAGAAGGTGAAAGTACTAAAGTAATAAAGTATTATTCTTAATTCTATCAGATAAATCCTTAATCTTATTTTCTATAGTTTTAGCAATTATAATAAATTCTTCATTATTCTTACAGCATCCTGATTTATTTGAGGTTTAGTTTCAGTACCGGCAGAATAACTATCAAAAACATCCCCTGCAAATAACTTTCCTAATGCCTCTGCCATTTGTGATCTACAAGAATTATGAACGCATATAAATGCAACTTTTGGTTTACTCATAAATATATTTCTCCTAAACAGTTAACATTGATATATATAATATAACTATATATTTAAATATAGTCAATTTTGTACTTGTAAAAAACTATCATTGTAGTATAG
>JBOFVP010000206.1:0-8166 GCA_051653165.1 Clostridium sp. | reverse complement strand
GAGGATATATTTCAAAATCATATAAAATAATAATCAAAATACTTCTTCTAAAAAATCTTCTACTTATATTGTATAAAACCGTTGAAAAAGAGTAATAATACAATAGAAGTCTTTGATTTTAGGATTCCTAAGATAGTGTTGATATCTTTAGAATTTACAGGTGTTACAGCACCTATAAAATCATGGACTTTTTTTACTTTGATATTATGTTACCCTTTTATTTCAAGAATATACGCTACATAATAAATTCAATTTTTAATATGGTTCTCATTTCTAATGTAGATTTATTACTTGTGATACGGTTCATTCTTCATAATTCTAAACCCTCTATATATCTGCTCCAAAAGCATAACCTTAAATAACTGATGAGGAAAAGTCATCTTACTAAAACACAAACTCATATTAGATCTCTTAATAACCCTATCACTTAGACCCAAGCTACCACCAATAACAAAACAAATATTGCTATCCCCTCTAACTCCAGCCTTTTCAATAAATCCACTCAACTCCTCAGAAGACAACATCTTACCCTTTAAGTCCAACGTAACAACATACATCGTATCCTTAATATTAGATAAAATCTTATCCCCCTCCTTATCCTTAATAATAAGTTCCTCCTTCTCAGAAGCATTATCAGGAGTTTGTTCATCATTCAACTCAATAAAACTAAGCTTACAATACCTTGATAATCTCTTAGAATACTCATCAACAGCCAGCTTTAAATATTTTTCCTTTAGTTTACCTACTGAAATAATTGTTATATTCATTTCATCACCTACCACGTTATTAAATTCTAATAGTATATTTTTATAACAATATAAATATACATAATATAATAGCACTAGATTGTTGGTTCATTAGGAGTCTCCTCTCCAACGCTAAGTATAGAATACTTTTTTCAACCTCTATCTAGTGCCTTTTTTTCTAATATCCTAAACTATCATTAACAATAATCACATGAATTCTTCCAACTCTACCTTGTCTTTTAATAACAGTATACTCATTGCAAATTCTATCCGAACTATTACAATCCATACAATGTCCAACCTTGGCACATGGAGTATTCTTATTTAATCTAATTGTATTTGCAGGTGCACATATAGATTTATTTCTCTCAATAGCTTCATCTAAATTCTTAACAATCTTATTAGTACCAACAATTACAACAACCTTCTCAGGTCCATATAACATTGCAGCAACCCTATTACCATTGCCATCAACATTATAAAGTTCCCCATTTTCAGTAATAGAATTACTACTTGTAAAATAACCATCACAAGTAAAAGCACCCTTATAAATTCTTATAATATCATCAGAGCTTAATCCCTCTTTATATCTATCTAAAAATTCATATCTTCCACTTCTTAAATAATCAATAATTCCAAACTCAAACAGACTCATTGACCCACCACATGAAACCAAAGATTTCTCAGGCAATATTTCCTCAATAATTTTAATAGCCTCATCCTTAGTGCTAACAAAATATCCATTCATATTATTCTTTTCTAAAGCTTCGATAGTTCTTGATACCCTAAGTTCTATCACCTTATTTAAGTTATTATCCATCTCCCACACTCCCTTTATATTTAAAAAAGAGGAACCATTCATAAACATATTATAGTTTACTCTTGATATCCTCTCTTCTTAAGTATTCGTATTGTAACTAAACACTAATAATATTAGCTATTCTTTCCACAACACTTCTTGAATTTCTTTCCGCTTCCACATGGGCAAACGTCATTTCTTCCAATCTTATTTTCATTTCTTACGATTTTTGAATCGTTATATTCTTTCTTTAATTCTTTTCTCTTATCAGCTGAGAATACACCTTCCCATTGTGGTAATTCATAAAGGTATTCAGCCTTTGCATCTAACATATTGAAGTATAACTTTTCTAAGTTAACATCTAAAACTAATTCAGTATTTTCTTCTATAGCTTCTAAATCAAATGGATTGTTTAAGCTATCGTTAATTCCATCAACGAATCCCATTGCAAATTCAGTAGTTGCATCATACTTCTTAGCTAAATCTGCTATTGTTGTCTTCATTGATTCTTTATGATTAGATAATAAATCCTTGTATATTTTACTTTCTATCTTGCTGTATTCATCCCAGAAAGCAGCTTCTCCCTTAACCTTAACATATTCTACTACCATATCAGTCCAATTAGTATATAAACTCATTGTAATCTCTCCTTTTTAATAAACCTTTTTTATTTAATCCCCTTATAGGAGCATATTTATCAAGTGATCCTTAACATCAGGTGGAGTTTGTGAAATTTAACACTACTCCATTTGCTGCTTAGAAGAACTTATCTAGGCGCGTAGCAGTGCTTATCTCCCACCTGTTGAGGTGGGAGTGTTAGCAATGGAGCGATCAGATAAATTAATATATTGACTAGGTCCACCTCTATTTGCCATAGAAACATGAATATCCTCATCAAGCTTTACACCATTTTCATTTAGTAAATTTAAAACTGTTTGATAAGCTAAATCTGGATGATTGTTAGTGCCACTTAAGTGACCTAAAAAAATCTTCTTTCCTGGTTGATATTTAGCTAACTTAACTACAGCTTCTCCACAATCTTCATTAGATAAATGGCCTACTTCACTTAGTATTCTTCTTTTTAAGCTATATGGATATGGACCATAATTTAGCATACTTATATCATGATTACACTCTAGTAATATTATTTCAGAATCCTTAATATTATCCCTAATTTCCTCAGTATAAATACCAAAATCAGTTGCAACACTAGCCATTTTACCTTCATGATATACAGTATATCCTACTGGTGCTATAGCATCATGAGGTATATTAAAGGATTTTATAGAAATATCCTTTATATTAACTATACTTCTTCTGTCCATAATTTTAATATTATGCTCTTTAATTTTACCTAAAGAACCTTCCATAGCTGCCCAAGTTTTATCATTTGCATATATAGGAATATCATATTTTCTTGATAATATTCCAACACCTTTAATATGGTCAGAGTGTTCATGGGTTATAAATATCCCATCAATTTCTTTACCATTATGTCCAATAGAGTTTAAAGCCTCATCTATCTTTTTTCCAGCCATTCCAACATCTATTAAGATATTAGCCTTTTCGCCACCAACTAAAATACTATTCCCACTGCTTCCACTGTATAATGAACAAAATCTCATTTGTTTTCCCCCAAACTACTCTTGCTCTATTATTCTAACTATATTAGCTCCTAGACTTCTGAATTTATCTTCTATGTGAGGATATCCTCTATCTATATGCTCAATGCTAGTAATTTTTGTTTCACCTTTTGCCATTAATCCTGCTATTACCATAGCTGCTCCAGCTCTTAAATCTGTAGCCTTAACAACAGCACCTGTTAAGCTTTCTACACCCTCAAGTATAGCAACTCTACCTTCAACCTTAATGTTAGCACCCATTTTTCTTAATTCATCAATATGCTTATGTCTACTTTCCCATATTGATTCAGTAATTAAGCTCTTTCCTGGAGCAACACTTAATAAAGCTGACATTGGTTGTTGTATGTCTGTTGGGAACCCTGGATATGGAGTTGTTTTTACATTTACTCCTTTTAATTCTCCCTCTACACGTACTCTAACGCAATCATCACCTTCTTCAACAATAGCTCCCATTTCTGTAAGCTTTGCTGTTATTGATTCTAAATGCTTTGGTATTACATTATTTATAGTTACATCACCTTTTGTTGCTGCTGCTGCAATCATGAATGTTCCAGCTTCTATTTGGTCAGGAATAACACTATAGTTACAACCCTTTAAGCTTTCAACACCTTTAATTCTTATTACATCTGTTCCAGCACCTTTAATGTTAGCACCCATTGAGTTTAAGAAGTTTGCAAC
Organism: Clostridium sp.; assembly: GCA_051653165.1. Taxonomy (GTDB): domain Bacteria; phylum Bacillota; class Clostridia; order Clostridiales; family Clostridiaceae; genus Clostridium. Next base: position 4,300 of record JBOFVP010000206.1, on the reverse strand, counting down.
ATCAACTACATGAGGCTCTTTTGCAACATTTTCTAAAGTTGTAACACCAGTTGCTAAAGTAGCAGCAATCATAACATTGATTGTAGCTCCAACTGAAACAACATCAAAGAAAATATTTGCACCAATTAACTCATCAGCTTCAACTATTACTGCACCATGTTCAACAGTAACTTTTGCTCCTAAAGCTTCGAAACCTTTTATGTGTTGATCTATAGGTCTAACCCCTATAGGACACCCTCCTGGTAATTCAACTCTTGCTTTCTTAAAACGTGATAACAAAGCTCCTATAAAGTAATATGAAGCTCTCATTCTTCTAACATCTTCTGTGCACGCATTTGTGCTATGTACGTTTGTACTATCTATCTCTAACGTATTATTATCAATTTTATTAAGTGTACATCCTAAACTCTCAAGAATTCTTTCCAAACAATGTACATCTTCTATGTCTGGTATATTATCAATTACACATTTATTTAAACTTGCCATTATTGCTGCTGGCAGTATTGCAACTGCAGCATTTTTTGCACCATTTATGTCAATAGAACCTTTTAACGAACATCCACCGTTAACAACTAACTTTTCCATTTAATTCACCCTTATCTCTGAATTATAATATTAGATTTCCCATTTTATATTTAAATATCCAATTATTTTTCTTCTATACATTTATTGTATTTTATCTTTTGATTTTTCTACTTTTTACATTATATCATAAAATACATTTAATAAAATATTTTTTTAATGGTAATTATATATTTTTACATAATGAAAGCGTTTTTATTACTTAAATCTTTTTCTTATTCTTCTATTTTTTTCTAGATGGATATATGTTATAATCTAGAGAAGGTTTATTGGGAAAATAAAAATTTAAATTTAATTGGAGAGAGTTATTTATGAAATATTACATTGTGGCGCTATTTGATAGCGAATCATATGAAAATTTTAATCAAATTCAAAGAAATCTATCTAGAAAATATAGGGGACAAAGACATTCTCCTTCACCTTATATAGCTTTAGAAGTATTAGATAATCCTAATGTTGATAAGCTAAATACAGTAATTGAGAAAATAATTAAACCTTATAGAAAATTTAAAGTTGAACTTTCAGAAGATGTTAGTTTTTCTGAATCATTAAAAACTTTAAACCTGAAGATAGAAGATAAAGGTTATATTAAAAAGATTTCTCGTTCTCTTTCCTCAATGCTAACTCTTCATGGATTTAACGTTAAGGATTTGAGTTCAAGTGATGAATTAGCTATATCCTTAGCTAACCTAAACTATTTACCAAAGGATTCTAAACGTAATAATCAAGAACTTAAATGCAACTTTGTTAATGGCCCAAAAGGGAAATTAACTTTAAAAGTTGAAAAAATTGAGTTATGGAAGATGTCTAATAATAAAAAAGAGACTCCTATAAAAACATACGAACTAAAAACTTTTTAAATATATTATTGATAATCATCTTGGTTTATATGCTAAGATGATTATTTTTTTCACATTTTTCCTTATTTGTTGAAATATTTTTATAATTATTTTTGTGAATTCGTTTACTGACACTTTAAATCTTTCTTAAGATTTTGTAAAATATATAAAGATGATTGCTTTAGAAGCAAGGGGGATTTAACAAATGTATATTCATGATTTCTTTGAAGTGCAAAAACAAATTAATAAAGATTTAACACTTGATCCAAATTTAAATGACTATAAGTTAAAAGCTCGTAAAAGTCTACATCTTCATGTTAAGATAAGCGACTTAGCAAATGAAACAAAATGTTTCAAGTATTGGGTTGATGAAAATCTTATAGTAAATACGGACGTTGTTTTTAAAAAATATCTTTCATGTTTGAATCAAATCCTTTCAATTGGAATTGACTCTAACTATGATGATATCGAAAAAATTAAGCTTAAACCTAATGATTATTGTTTAAGCGATCAATTCTTAAATTTATATATTGATATTAATGACTTAATTATTTCACCTTCAAAGGATCATTATATAACTTTATTTGAAGATTTCATAAGCCTTGGAATAACACTTGGTTTTAATAACCAAGATATCAATGAAGGTTTACTAAATTACTGTTAAATTACTGGATTATTCTTTTTAGAATAGTCCTTTTTTGTTTCTTGTGAAACATTATTGGTATTAGTTCTTTTAATTAATATATTTTCTAAATTAAGGTTATACTATCCTTGAGGTGAATAATATGTTTGGTATAATTTTAGCGATTATTTCTGGAATTTCTATGTCCATTCAAGGAGTTTTTAATACTCGGCTTGGAGAAAAAATAGGTATATGGGAAACAAGTGTGTTTGTTCAAGGGATTGCTCTTGTACTTTCTCTGATAATTGCTTTTATATATGGAAATGGAGATTATAAATTAATTAAAGATACTAATAAACTTTATTTATTAGGTGGACTACTTGGAGTTGTGATTACTTTTACTGTCATGAAAAGCATTGGCTCTATGGGTGCAACTTATGCCATTGGAATAATCTTAGTTGCACAACTTATAATGGCTGCAGTTATTGATGCCTTTGGATTATTTGGTAGTGAAAAGATTAAGTTTTCCTTAAATGAGTTTATAGGGGTTGCAATTATGATTGCTGGTATTATAGTATTTAAATGGAAGCATTAATATTAATGCTTAACTCTACATTTTAAGGAGAAATCATGAAAATACTAAGTAATGCAAAATTTTTATCTTCTTTAACATATAATAATGTTAAAGAATACTTTAACGATAGAATTCCAGTCCTTCAAGACCCACTAATAAACAATTCGGTTCATTGGTATGGTCACGCAACTACAATTATAAATTTAAATGGAAAAATAGTTTTAACTGACCCAGTTATTTCAGATATTCTTGGGTACTTTAAAAGAGTTGTAAAAAAACCTTTCGAACTTAAGGCAGAAAAAATAGATTATATCTTATTATCTCATGGTCATATGGATCACATCCACTTTCCATCTTTGAGAAAGTTAGATAAGAATGCTACTGTTATTGTTCCAAAAGGATACGAAAAATCAATAAAGAAACTAGGATATAAAAGTGTTATTACTCTTAGACCTGGTAATGAGTTTAAGGATGATTTTATTAAAATAAAATGCTATGAAGCTAATCATGATGGTAGAAGATATTATTTAGGTGATGACTACGAAAGTAATTCTTACTTAATTTCTTCAAATGGTAAATCTGTATTCTTTGCAGGTGATACAGCCTATACTGATAACTTTAATAATATATCATGTGATGTTGCCTTAATGCCTGTTGGGTGTTATAAGCCTGATAGGTTTTCTGAAATGCATTGTACTCCTGAAGAAGGATATAAGATGTTTAAAAATATGAATGCTACTCATATGATACCTATTCATTACAAAACTTTTAAGCTTTCTTTAGAGAATTTTGATGAAACTCACAATACCCTACTTGAATTAAATACTAATAATGATATAAAAATAATAGATATTGGTCAAACGTTTATTATTGACTAAGAGATGCTCCTAATGGAGCATTTTTTATTTATGTTTAAATAATAAAAAACAATATTGTTTAATATTTGAATTAACATTTGGTGATTTTATCATATATTATATAGAGTAATTAATTATTAGGAGCTTACTATGTTTTTCACTAAAAATAAGATTGATTCTAATTTAATGGCGTTAATTAAAGAAAACTCATATAAAAAATATAGAGTTTTGATTAAGTGTAAAAACTTTCAACATGCAACTGTAAAAAAAGTTTCATCATATAAGGGTTCACTAATTAATTCAATAGAATTTTCACATATTATAACTGCTCTCTTAGATGCAAGAGGAATTGATAGAATCTCAGAATATCCTGAGGTTGAAAAAATAGTGCTAGATGAGTTTTTATTTCTTTGTGGTATGAGTGTACGAACTGCTAACAAAGTTTATAATTATAGTAAAGCTAGTTTCTCAGGAAAAGGTGTATGCGTTGGTTTGGTTGATAGTGGTATATTCCCCCATCCTGATCTTATGCAACCTTCTAGTAGAGTTTGTGGTTTTGTGGATTTACTTAATGGTTTAACTCACCCTTATGATGATAATGGTCATGGCACTGCTATGGCTGGTATTATTTGTGGTAGTGGTATATCCTCTAATGAAATGTATAGAGGAATTGCTCCACATTCAACGATTTATTGTTACAAAGCATTTGATAAGCTTGGGAAAGGATATGCTTCTGACATACTTTTCTCAATAGAGAATCTTATTAAACTTTCATCTGAACATAATATTAAAATACTTTGTTTACCATTTGAACAACTTTCTTATA
>JBOFVP010000205.1:0-3625 GCA_051653165.1 Clostridium sp. | reverse complement strand
ATAGTGAGCCGATGTCATTGCAGCTTCCCAAACTTGTCCCTCTTGTAACTCTCCATCACCCATAAGAACATAAGTTCTATAGTCTTCTCCAGACATTCTAGCAGATAGTGCCATTCCATTAGCTACTGATAACCCTTGCCCTAAAGAACCAGTTGAGATTTCTACTCCTGGAAGTTTTTTCATATCTGGATGACCTTGTAAAGGTGATCCGTAAACTCTTAAAGTGTCTAAAAGTGCTCTGTCAAAATATCCTCTTTCAGCTAATGCAGAGTAAAGAACTGGAGCTGCATGTCCTTTTGATAATACGAATCTGTCTCTTCCTTCCATCTTAGGATTTTTAGGATCTATATTCATCTCTGAAAAATATAGTGCAGTCATAATATCCGCCGCTGATAATGATCCTCCTGGATGCCCTGATTTTGATTTACAAATCATTTGAACAATATCTTTTCTTATTTCACGTGCTTTATCTTCTACAAGCTTAACATCTCTTACTTTCATCAACTCTCTCCCTTAAATATAGCTTAGTTTTTTGCATTCTCCCAATCTTTTAAAAATCTTTCAATTCCCTTATCTGTCAATTCATGTTTTGTCATAGCAATAATTGTTGAGTAAGGTATTGTTCCTATATGCGCTCCTGCTAAAGCAGCTTCTTTTGCATGCCAAGGGTTTCTAATACTTGCTGCAATAATTTCTGTATTTAATCCATGGTTTTGGAATATTTCTGCAATCTCTGCAATTAAAGTTACGCTGTCTGATCCTACATCGTCAAGTCTACCTAAAAATGGACTTACGTATGTAGCTCCAGCTCTTGCAGCTAAAAGAGCTTGAGAAACAGAGAAAATAAGTGTTACATTTGTTTTTACTCCCATCTCCGTCAACTTTTTACAAGCTTTCAACCCTTCTATTGTCATTGGAAGTTTAATAACTATATTTTTGTGAATCTCTGTCAAAGGAATAGCTTCCTCTACCATTTTAGTTGCCTCTAAAGAGATTACCTCTGCACTTATTGGTCCATCTACAATCTCTGTTATCTCTTTTATAACCTCTTTGAAATCTCTTCCCTCTTTTACTATTAAACTTGGATTTGTAGTTACACCACAAATCACACCCATATCATTAGCCTCTCTTATTTCGTTAACGTTTGCAGTATCTATAAATATTTTCATTTAATTAGCCTCCGTAGTTTGACCATAGTATGCATTTTTTCCATGTTTTCTTAAAAAATGTTTATCTAAAAGTTCATTCTGCATTCTTTCTACTTCTCTATTCAAATTCTCAGTATTATATGCCATTTTAGCTAATTCTTCTAAAACTACAGCATTGTGAACTGCATCTTCTGCATCTTTTCCCCAAGCAAATGGACCATGAGAATTTACTAAAACCGCTGGAGTATAATCTGGATTTAGTCCATTTTCATTAAATGTCTCTATTATAACTTTTCCAGTTTCAAACTCATACTCTCCTTCTATTTCTGTTTTTTTCATTTTTCTTGTACAAGGAATATCCCCATAGAAATAATCAGCATGTGTTGTTCCATAAGCAGGAATAGATTTCCCTGCTTGAGACCAAATTGTAGCCCAACTTGAATGTGTATGAACAACACCACCTATATTAGGAAAATTTTTATAAAGAGCTAAATGAGTTGGTGTATCCGAAGAAGGTTTTAGATGACCTTCTACTACGTTTCCATCTAAGTCTACAACAACTAAGTCATCTATAGTCATATTATCATACTCTACTCCACTTGGTTTTATTACAACTAGATTTTTCTCTCTATCAATTTCACTCACATTTCCCCATGTATATGTAATCAATCCTTTTTTAGGTAACTCTAAGTTTGCTTTTAAAACTCTCTTTTTTAGCTCCTCTAACATCTGAAACCTCCTTCTCTCATTTTATTTTCTATCCATCTCTTCGCATTTTGAATCTCTTTTAATGGATTGTCAGATTTTTCTGTCCACATCTCTATTAATAATGGACCATTATAATCTATCTCTTCTAAAAGTTTAAAAAACTCAATAAAATCTACACAGCCATTTCCAAAAGGAACCTCTTTAAATTTTCCGGGGAAAGATTCTGTAACAGCTAAGGTATCTTTTAAATGAATTGCACTTATTTTATTTTTTCCTTTCAAAATCTCTTCTCTAACATTGTTTCCCCATGCAGATAAATTTCCAATATCTGGATAAACTGTTAAGAATGGAGAGTTTAAAATTTTATCAAATTCTAAATATTTAGTTATTGAACTCATAAATGAATGATCCATAATTTCAATTGATAACATTACGTTGGCTTGCTCTGCCCATTTTAAAGATTGTTTCATGCCATCTATATAAAGCTCTCTTGTTTTTTCATTTCCAGCTTCATAGTAAACATCGTATCCTGCCATCTGTATATTTCTAATTCCTAAATCAACTGCTAGTTGGATAGCTTTTTTCATAAGCTCCAAAGATTTTTTTCTAGTTTCACTATTTTCACTGCCAAGTGGAAATCTTCTATGACCACTAAAACACATAGATGGAACTCTCATTCCGGTTTCTAAAATAGCACTTACAAACTCTTTTCTTTCGTCTAAAGACCAATCTAATCTAGATAACCTTTCATCTGTTTCATCTATTGAAATTTCAACAAAATCAAATCCTAAGTCTTTTGCATATTTTAATCGTTCTCTCCAACTCATATCTTTAGGAAGAGCTTTTTCATATATTCCTAAAGGAAATTTCTCTAAACTATACATACTTTTACCCCCAAATTTTTAAAATCTCTTCTTGCCATCTTTGAGCCTCTTTTTTAGGACATTCCGCATCTCTTAAAGATCTTCCTGCTATAAAGCAATAAATATCCATACCTTTAAACAGTTTTAATGTATCTAATTCTAATCCACCTGTTACAGATACTTTGAATCCCATCTCAATCAATTTTTGTACTTTTTCTAAATCTTTTTGGCCCCAAGTCTCTCCAGCTAAAAGAGCATCTCTACTTTGATGATACACAACTTGAGATAAGCCAGCCTCTTTCCACTGTCTCGCATGATCATATGTCCAATCTCCATATAATTCAACTTGTAAATCATCAATCTCTTTTAATGCTGCCTTCATAGTTGGAATTGTTGCCGAACATATAACCGTCATCCAATCTGCTCCTGCTATTTTACAATTTTTCGCAACTGTTCCACCTGCATCTGCACATTTAGTATCTGCTAAAATAGTTTTTTCAGGATAAAGAGCTCTTAAACATCTAACAGCTTCCATACCTTCTTGTAAACATAAAATAGTTCCAGCCTCTATTACGTCAACTACATCCCCTAAAAGACTTATTGATTTTAATGCATCACTTAATGTATTGTTATCTAAAGCTACTTGTAATAATGGTCTCATTTTAAATCCTCCTAATAATATAATTTATAATTAAATTAGTTTTAAAATTTCTTCTTTTGTTTTAGCATTTTTAATTTTCAATATGTTTTCTTCATCTTCAAACAGATCTGCAACTTGTACTAATCCAAACTCATTATGATTATCAGAACTTGTTGCCGCTAAAGTAATCAATATACTTACATAACCTACATCCTCACCAAAGAAAACAGGTTCCTTTAAAGTAACTAGGCTAAAACTATCTCTTA
>JBOFVP010000204.1:0-27985 GCA_051653165.1 Clostridium sp. | reverse complement strand
CACTAGTAATCTAGTGCCGCAGCTCCTTTAAACTTAATATAGTTCAATCTAACATTAAGAATCACTTTATATATTATTTTTCAAAGCCATTCTCTCTAGAAACCTTAGATATCCACTCTCCACTTTTCTTCACAGTTCTTTTTCCAGTATCTAAATCTAAAGAAACAAACCCATACCTATTCTTAAATGAATTTAACCATGACCAATTATCAATAAATGTCCATAAATGATACCCCTTGCAGTTAGCTCCCTCTTCAATTGCTTTATGAAGGTAAACTAAATGGTCCTCTATAAACTCAATTCTATAATCATCCTGAATTTGACCATTAACTAAGAATTTATCCTCACCTTCAACTCCCATACCATTTTCAGATATAAATGATTTTATATTACCATAGTTATCTCTTAGATTAATCATAATATCATATATACCCTTTTCATAGATTTCCCACCCTCTATGTGGATTAATCTTCTTCCCTGGCATATCATAAAAATCAAACAATTGAGATAATATATCCCCTTCCTTTGGATTTTCTGGAGCCTTAATTCTTCTTGGTTGGTAGTAATTAACTCCTAATATATCAACCCTATTATTTCTAACTAATTCAAAATCTTCTTCAGTAAAGTTTGGCATTAAATCATTAGCTTTTAATATTTCTAATAATTCTTCTGGGAATTCTCCTTTAACTGATGAATCTAAGAAGCTTCTGTTAAAGAATGCATCTGCAATATTTGCCGCTTTAACATCCTCTTCACTGTTGCTTCTTGGATATGATGGTGTTAAATTAAGGATAACCCCAATTTCTCCACCATCAACATTTACTTCTCTAAAGTTTTTTATTGCTAGTGCATTAGCTAAAGCAGTATTAAATAAAACTTCCATAGCTCTTCTTACATCATACACACCAGGCAAATGATATTTCTCTAAATATCCACATTCAACTGGAACAATTGGTTCATTAAATGTAAACCACTTTTTAACCTTGTTTCCAAATAACTCAAAGCAAATTTTTGCATATCTAGCATATGCATTTATTACTTCTCTATTTTCAAATCCACCTTTTTCATACATTGCAAGAGGCATATCAAAGTGATATAGGTTTATAAATGGCTCTACTCCATTTTTAATCATCTCATCAAATACATTATTATAAAACTCTACTGCTTCTTGATTTATTTCTCCATCTCCATCTGGAATTAATCTAGCCCACCCTATTGATGTTCTAAATGAATTAAATCCTAATTCCTTCATTGTTTTTATATCTTCTTTATAATTATGATAAAAGTCTGTAACGGTTGTTGGCCCTACTCCATTATGAAATCTTTCTGGCTCTACTTCAAACCAATGATCCCATACATTTTTCCCTTTTCCACCTTCAAAAGCTCCACCTTCCATTTGTGTTGCTGATGATGCAGCTCCCCACCAAAAATCTTTTGGAAAATCATATCTCATCTCATATACCTCCGTACTTTTAATATGACTTCATTTTAGACTTCTACACACATTTATTCAATTGTTGTATATACAAAGCATTAATTTAAAATAAAGTTAATTGTTCCTTTTCATATCCTTTTTTATAGCCCTCTATTATATCTCCCATCTTATATACTAAACCATATTTTTCACACTCACTTTTAAACACTCTCCACAACTCTTCCCCTCTAGGTGAACCACACTCGTAATTATTCCCATACATATTTATATATTTTTCTGGAAGTTTATCCTTTGGAAAACTACTTAATAACTTCATATAAAAATGCTCTCTTTGATTCCCTCTTAGGGTTAATCCCATACCATAGGCAAAAATAAACTTACCACCACATTCATAGGTTTTTCTTACAATATTCCTTATGTTCTCTTCCGTATCATTTATAAATGGTAGTATAGGCATTAATAATACTCCTGAATATATTCCATTAGCTGATAACTCCCTTATTGCCTCAAATCTTTCTGAGCTTGGAGCAACATTTTGCTCGATTTTCCTACATAACTCATCATCATAGGTAGTTATTGTAATTTTACAAAGCACTGGTGAATGTTCTTTTATTTTCTTTAATATATCTATATCTCTTTTTATTAATGGACTTTTAGTAATTATACTTGCTCCAAATCCATTTTCATTAATAACTTTTAAAGCTTCTCTTGTTAATTCATATTTCTTTTCAAAAGGATTATAGGGATCACTCATTGCCCCTGTTCCTATAACACCTTTATTTCTTTTACTTTTTAAATCTTTTCTTATTATTTGAGTAGAGTTGTCTTTTGCCCTAACCCTATCAAAGTCCTTAACTCCATAGCATTCACTTCTTGAATCGCAGTAAATGCATCCATGACAACATCCCTTATATATATTCATATTATAATTAACTCCAAACCAAGAGCAGTTTTCTATATATCCTGATACTAAACTTTTTGTTTCTATAAATTCCATTAAAATCACCTCTAATATATATCTTACCAAATAAAATAGGACATCTTCATGTCCTATTTTATTTAGTAAGATATTACTTAATTAACTCTTCTATATTTCCACCTTCTATTTCATATACTTTTGAACATAAATCATTAATATCAGAATCAATATGACTACTTAGTATTACTGTTTTTCCCTTTTCGATTAAGCTTTTTATAATAGATTTGACTAATACAACTCCCTGTTTATCTAATCCTGTCATTGGCTCATCAAGAATTATTATCTCCTGATTTTCCATTATTGCTTGTGCAATTCCAAGCCTTTGTTTCATTCCAACAGAATAATTTTTAACTAATTTTGTATCATAGTCCTTAAGTTCTACTAAATTTAATACTTCTAAAACCTCTCGTTTTGATATTTTATTATTTATCGATGCTAGGTACATTAAATTATCTACCCCTGTTAATCTTTGCAAAAAGTCTGGCTTTTCTATTAGCGCCCCTGTATTATCCGGGAAATCAGCATCTACTCCAATAGTTTTTCCATTCACTATAACATTCCCATCTGTAGGCATTATATATCCACATATTGCTTTAAATAGAACACTTTTACCTGAACCATTTCTTCCTACTATTCCATAGCACTTTCCTTTAATAAACTCTAAATTAATTTTATTTAAAACTACCTCATTTTTAAATTTTTTTGTATAGTTATTAAAAACAATTATAGCATTTTCACTCATAATATTCTCCTATCTATAAATCTAACTTACTAATTAACCTTAATTGTATGCAAGTACTTACCAAGATCAGCAAAGTAATAAATATTATTGAACCCTCATCATATTTATTTATCATCATTTTATTCATTAAAATAAATTTATCACTTAATTCACCATAGCCCTCAAACTTAAACGACAAAATATTAAGAATTATAACAACTGGTATAACTCTATAATCTTTATTAAAAGCCATATATAAACTATTACCTATTAAAACAATAGTATATATTGTTATTACACTTAAGAATAATACTGCTCCTAAAGTTTTTATTTCATTTAATGAGAATATATTAATCCCACCATTGCTATATAATAGTATTGATATAACAATAAATGATACTGAATACAATATAATATATAACTTCAAAATATATAATAATATTGCTATATTTAAACTCATAATCCATTTTTTCTTACTCTTAGTTCTAATTAATATACTCCTATAACTTTCCTTAATACATTTTTCAAAGAAAATTGAGGCAAAATAAATAACCATTATATGTGGACTTATTAATAGCACAATATCGATAATATTATTTATTGGCTCTTTGTTGCCCCCATATATTTCAATAAAAGAACTGGTTATAGTTATACAATTAGGATTCATATTCATTATACTTAGTGGGAAAAATACACCTATTATTAATAAAGTAATATATCCATAAACATTGCATTTTCCACTTAAATATCCAATCTCCTTAATGTTCATTCTCTATCACCATTCTCTTTGAAAGTTTCAATCTAAATATTAATAAAGTAATTATACAAAGAACCCCTACAATAATTGAATGTGTCAATGTAATTTCATAGGATATATCCTCTCCAAATTTATGCATCCATATCATGTATGAACCATAATTTAGCAGCTGAACAAATGTACTACTCATTAATACTGTTGGTATAGCACTCAATGCTATATTTATAAAAATAGCTATACTTAAAAATATTGAAGATATCTTATTATTTGTAAACACTTCAAATAATAAGTCTCTTAAATAAAATGTTATTAATACTGCTATTACTATCAATACATAAGAGATTATAACTGAATTAATTGGGCTTAAATCGGATGTGAAATTTAATGGATATAATTCTGTTAAAATTTTTACGTCCTTTGCAAAACTCCTTACCACTTCACTCCACCCAAATTCTAATCCTAAATTCAAAATTCCTAATATAATACTTGTTAAGTAAACAATACTGGTTGAAATTATAGCAATACTTGTTGTTATTATTATATTTGTAATTATAATAATACGTTTAGATTTTACTCTTAAGTATACATAATTATAAAATCTATTTCTTTTATTTAGATAACTTGTACAAATTGTTATTAAAGGTATATAAATAAAAATAATTAGAAATGGATAAGTAATTATTCTAAAAATAATATCCCAACAATTTATTTCAAAACCATATACATTAGATGCATTAATTAAATTATTCATTAAATAGTACTCTATAATAAAAATTATGATATGAGTTATTATAAATATTTTGCTAGAAACTATCTCCCAAATATTATTTTTACATATCCTTTTAATTACTCTTATTTCTTCTCTCATATATATTTTCCTTTCTTGATAAATAAAAAAATATAGAATTAAATACAATAAAAATAACGAATAAAGTTGTTAAAACCTCTGTAATTGGCACAGTCGGAATCATATGAAATTGAGATGTACGCTCTGGATTAAAAACCCTTACTCCTATTAAGGGGAAAATCATTGAAGTAATTAACCAAAATACAAATGGTGATAATATTATAGCTAAGGTATTATTAACAACAGTTGATACAGCTAAGGCAATACTTGAATATGAAAATCCTATTAAAAATATAATTATTATATGAAAAATTGCATATACTACAAAATTATTTCTAAACATGTGATTATACATTCCACCAAAACTATTATTGCTATAACATTCCTCCATACTTCCACCAAAAATAGTAAAAATAATTATAGTTGATATAATAACTGGAATAGCAGCAGATAATCCACTAATAATAGAATTTACAATTATTTTATTTATCCTATAACTTTTATCATTCATCCTTATGTGTATAAATTTTATCATTCCACTTTTCACTTCATCTCTGAAAGATAGTGAATAAGCCAATGTTGCAATAATAGGTATTACTATCATATATGTTGATAGTGAGTCTGTCCAAAGACTAAACCTATTAAATATATCGCTATTTATAAAACTTTTAAAAGCTTCCCCATCTTGTATATCTGGTGCTGAATAATCCACGAATAAATAAGGACCTATCTGATTCATTATACTTATAAATAGGATTAAAAGTCCTATAATAATACTTATAAGAAAATACTTGCTTTTTATAGCATATTTCATTTGCTTTAAAATCATTTTTATAAAGTCTCCTTTAACTAATATCTCAAATATTATAATTAAATAGTACAAATATAATCTTTTAATAACGAAAATATGAATTTAAAACTCATATTTTCGTCACTTTTATCAATTTATAATTTTCATTAAATTAACTCCTTTATTTTACAATATATTGTATTTATTTTCAATTGCTATATAATTACTATTCTACCTTTTTTTGTTTTCCCTTCTTTTTTATTATAATTTTTAAAAAAAGCTACACATATACGAATAATAATTCAAATGTGTAACTTTACATAAATATTTATTACCTTACTCTATTATATTTACTCTTTCAAAAATACCAATAAAAAATACTAAAATTATTCTATAGCTTGTTATAGCCACCACTTGTCTGAATACTCCATAACATCATCGTAGGTTAATATATATTTATCTGCATTCTTAATGCCTCTTCTCTTCCATATTGGATTTACCTTTTCTGTTTAAAAAAATCTATAAAATTTAAGGCTCTTATTAAAGATATATTCTTGAATAAAAGCCTTTCTATTATTTATGATACTCCTATGAAGTTTGTAGTATAGTCGATTTTTTGTTAACTTTTTTACTTTCTAATTCATTAACTACAACTGCAGCCACACCAGCACCAGTAACATTAGTTGCTGTTCTAATCATATCTATAATTGCATCAACCGCCATTACCATTGCCATACCCTCAATTGGTAATCCAAGAGTAGATAACACAACTGTTGTTGACATTGTTGCTGAACCTGGCACCCCTGCAATTCCTATTGATGATATAATTGCTGTAATTATTATTAATGCATATGAATATGCTGTTAACTCAACATTAAATACGTTGGCTACAAATATTGCTACAATTGCTGGGTATATTCCACCACAAGCATTCATTCCCACAGTTGACCCTAAAGGTGCTACAAAGTTTGCAACTCCTTCTGACACATTTAATTTTTCTACTAAGCATTTTATAGTTACTGGTAAAGTACCATAACTACTTTGACTTGTGAAAGCTACTAATTGAGCCTCAAAAATCCCTTTAAAGAACTCTATTGGATTTCTCTTTGCAACAAATGTAACTAATGATGTATGCACAATTAATATTTGAATTAATGCAGCAACATATACAGCTATTATTACTACAATTAGTGATTTTAAAGTATCTATTCCATTTGATGCTACTGCATTAGCTATTAAAGCAAATACTCCAAATGGAATTAATTTTAGTACCATTCTTGTTATCTCCATTACTATCTCATATGTTGCTAATATAAAATCATTGAAAGGCTTTACTTTCTCAGGATTTTTAGCATTTTGAATACTCAATGCTACAGCTATAAATAATGAGAATATTATTACTGGTATAATTTTATTATCAACTATTGCCGCTACTGGATTTGATGGTAAAAAATCTAAAAATACCTTTGAAAAATCAGGAACTTCCTTTGGTTTAAAGTTTTCTACTCCTTGGAATACTATACCTTGTCCAACATTCATTATCTTACCAACTATTAATCCTATAGCTGTAGCAATTCCTGTAGTTCCTAATAGTAATACTAAAGATTTTATTGCGATAGACTTTAGTGATTTTAAGTTTTCAAATCTTACAACACTTGTTATCAATGAAGTTGTAACCAATGGAATTACAATCATTCTTATTAATGACATATATCCTTTTCCAAAGGTGTTTAAAAACTTTATATCATCTTTGAAGATTGCTCCTAAGATAACTCCTAGTGTTAACGCTGTTATAGTTGCATATGAGAATTTATTTGTTTTTTTCTTAACTTGATAAATTACATAAAATGATATTACTGACAAAACAATTGCTAATATTAATTTAATATTTAATTCCATAATTACCTCTCCTTTTTCATGTCCTATTTTCTACTATATTTTGTATGCTGGCCTGCATTTTGAAACAATTATTTATATATTTGTGAATAAAAAAAGCCCTCTATCCCTGTAAATTACAGAGGCAGAAAGCTATACTTCCACGGTTCCACTCTATTTAGGCAAAAAATGCCCATCTCATTTAAGGTACAATAATACCTCTACTCTATAATGGGAGTTCCCATAAAAACCTACTATTTTTAAAATTTGTTCGGCTTTTCTGCTCCAAGACGCACTTCAATATTAGTCCTTATAGATTCTTCCACCACTAAATCCTCTCTGTAATAACTCTTAATATTTACTTTATCTTTTCATTGCATTATCTTTAATTCATATTATCATACTAGGAATTAAAATCTAGTATTTATCTTGTTTATATAATATATCACTTTTAATCCTTAGTCAAGTACTAAGATTTAATTTTTTTATCCTAAATTGCAAATAAAAGGGAAGTCAATTACGACTTCCCCTTTATTTTATAAACTTAAGAATTGTTTAAATCTTGCTCTTACCTTCTCTTCTCCCATAATTTGCATTATAGTATAAAGATCTGGAGTATTACTTCTATGAGTTATTGCTGCTCTTACTGCACCTGCAACATCTGAAATCATACCCTTATATTGGTCTGGATTAGCCTTAAAATCTTTTCTGTTTGCACAGTATCCAATATCTAATCCAACTCCCTTTAATTCTTCAAACCACGTATCCTTATCAGTGTTAAAGTTATAAGCTTTTTCATAAGCTTCAACTATTCTCTTAGCTTCTGATAACTCTTGATTTTTTGGAAGTTCAACATTTTCAGCTACTTCTTTATTAAATAATTCATCAAAGTAATAGAATACTTTTTCTCTAACATCAGACCACTTAGCATAATCTTTTCTTGGCTTTGGTCCATCTTTATCTATATTAAAGAATTGAAGTGCTAATTCTTTATTTGATGAAACTAAATCATACATTTCTTTATCATTTATTTTAGCCCATGCAGTAAATTCTTCAAATACTCTTTCTGGGTTAAACTTACAAATAACATCCTTTGAAACATCAATGAACTTTAACATATCAAATAATGCTCCACTTTTACTCATCTTTTCTAAAACTACTTCAAAATTATGATAATCAGTATCTGGATTTTCTGCTCTCCACTCTTCATATGTTGAATTAATTATATTTAATAAATATTCAACAACTGATGCTACTGGATATCCAACTTCATTGTAGTATGAAACTGCTGCTTCAGCATCTTTTCTCTTTGATAATTTTCTCTTTGAACCATTATCATTTTTCATTATTGTTGGAATATGAGCATATTCTGGTCTTTCAAATCCTAAAACTTCAAACAATTGAACATGTATTGGAAGTGAGCTTAACCACTCTTCTCCTCTAATTACATGTGTTGTTCTCATTAAATAATCATCAATTACATGGGCAAAGTGATATGTTGGAAGTCCATCACCTTTTATTATAACAACATCTTGATTGCTTTCTGGGAATGATATATCACCTTTAATTAAATCATGGAATTCTACTCTATTTTCTTCATTTCCTGGTGATTTTAATCTTATAATATACTCTTCTCCAGCTTCAATTTTAGCTATTGCCTCTTCTGCTGAAATATTTCTATACTTTGCATACTCACCATAGTATCCTGGTGTAATCTTTTGAGCAATTTGTGATTCTCTTAAAGCTGTTAACTCTTCTGGTGTAGCAAAACATGGGTATGCTAACCCCTTTTTAATTAAATCCTTTGCAAATGTTTTATAAATCTCAGCTCTTTGACTTTGTCTGTATGGGCCATATTCTCCCTTAGAAGTTTCTTGACCTGTCATACCTTCATTAAAATCCATTCCAAAGTTGTGCATAGTTTGAATTGTATCTTCAATTGCACCTTCTACTTCTCTTTTTTGGTCTGTATCTTCTATTCTTAAATAGAAAATCCCATCTGTTTGACTTGCTAATCTTTCATTAATTAATGCAGCAAACACTCCTCCAATATGTTGGAACCCTGTTGGTGATGGAGCATATCTTGTTACAAATGAACCTTCTTTTAAATTTCTCTTTGGATACATTTCAATATAATATTCTGGTGTTTTATCAACATTTGGGAATATTAAATTTGCTAATTTTTCTAAACTCATTCTTTTTTCCTCCTTAAAATAAAGGTTTCCCTTTATCTTTTGCTATTAATCTTTAAAAATAAAAAACTTTCGCCCCTAAAAAATAGGACGAAAGTATATCCGCGTTACCACCTAAATTGATTAAAAATTCTTTTAATCCACTCTTTCTCTTTAAGGGTGAGATTCCCACAAACCTACTATGTTATTATAACCTTCAGCTTGCTGCTCATAAGCTTCTTTCAATTGACTTAAATATTAGGCTTCCACCATTCCTAACTCTCTAAAAAATAATATCAATTTACTATTCTTAATCAATGCATTTTCATATTATAAAATTATCTTATTCCATTATATTAATAATATTGTTATTTGTAAACACATTATTAATCATCTAATTACATAATTGACTACTTATCATTTTAATTATTTCTTCACCATACTTCTCAACCTTTTTTTCTCCCACTCCTCTAATATTTAACAACTGTTCTGGTGACTTTGGTAATATATTAGATATCTCAATTAACACAGTATCTGAAAAAATAATATATGGTTTAATTCTTTCTTTAATAGCTCTATCTTTTCTCCATAATCTTAGCTTATTATATAGTTCTTCATTAAGTATTACATCCTCTTGTTCAAGCCTTAAAAATACCTTCTCTCCAAACTTCAAAACCTTTATAGACCTTTCATTTAACTTAAGCATTGAATATGTCCCCTCTTTTAAGGATACAAAACCACCCTTAAGCATTCCATCTATAATTGCCTTAACATTTCTAGTAGTATATTCCTTCATTAATCCAAAAGTAGTTATTTCCGTTAATCTATTATTTATTATTTTAGGTCCTTTAATTCCCTTTACAATATCAACAATAATTGATATTCCATAACCTTCTCTAGTTCTAAATACTGTAGATAAAAGAATTTGAGCCTCCCTTGTGAAATCCCTTACCTCATCACTATCTAAACAGTTTTTACAACTTGTGCAATATTCAACTGAATACTCTTTATTAAAATACTTCAAAATATTACTTCTATAGCAATTACTTTCTTCACAAAATTCAATCATACTTTGAAGCTTTCTTAATGATATTTCTCTTCTAGAGATACCACTACTTTTGTTTATAATAAATTCTACTCTTTTTATATCCTCACGATTATATAAAAGATAGCAATCACATCTTGAGCCATCCCTTCCCCCCCTACCAATTTCTTGATAGTAGCTTTCTAAATCTTTAGGAAGAGTAAAATGAATAACATATCTTACATTTGACTTGTCAATACCCATTCCAAAGGCATTTGTTGCAACCATAATTTCAATATTCTCATATAAAAATTCATTTTGGAAATACTCTTTTTCTTCATCTCTAAGACCACCATGGTACTTTCCAACATTAAATCCTATATCCTTTAAATAAGTATATAAGCCCTCTACCTCATTTCTAGATGAACAATATATAATTCCACCCTGATTTTCGTGGTCCCTTATTAAATCCTTAATCTTTTCAAGCTTATCCTCTTCTTTATACACATTTATATAAAGATTTTCCCTATTTATATCACCAATATAAGTATATGGATTATCTAATCCTAATAAATTTATAGAATCAACTCTCACCTCATTTGTAGCTGTTGCTGTAAATGAGGATACAACTGGTTTTTTATCTAAGGCATTAATAAATCCCTTAATATATGTATAACTTTTTCTAAAATCATGTCCCCATTCTGATACACAATGAGCCTCATCTATTGCTACTTGAGATATGTTAAGTTCTTTTACCATCTCTATAAACATTCTTGATTCTAACCTTTCAGGAGCTATGTAAATTAGTTTATGAATGCCTAATGATGCTTCCTGCAAGATTCTTCTTATCTCATCTATACTTTGTGTTGAGTTTATATATGCCCCTCTTATACCAACCTCTTCTAAATTATCCACTTGATCCTTCATAAGCGATATTAATGGAGATATAACTAATGTTATACCTGAAAATATTAATGCTGGTATCTGATAACATACGGATTTCCCTGCTCCAGTTGGCATTAAACAAAAGCAATCTCTTCCATTTAATATATTTAAAATTATTTCTAATTGTCCTTCACGAAAACTTTTATATCCAAAAAACTTTTCTAATGCTAAAAATGCTTTTTCCTTATTATTCACATTTATCACCAATTATCCCTAAAGTCTTAACCCTTCCTTTGATATTTATATATTTATTATTATACCCACATATATCCTTTTAAACAACTTAATGAAAAACAAAAGAACACCTAAAATTTAGATGTTCTCTTCTGTAAAATCATTCAATAACACTCATTAATTAATTTATTCTTCTCCAAATACTTGTTTCTTTAATTCTATTCCAGCTTTAGTTGCTGCAACTCCACCTAATCCAGTTTCTCTTAATTCTGGTGGAAGACTCTTTCCAACCTTATACATAGCAGCAAGTGAATCATCAAATGGAATCTTTGAAGTAACTCCAGCCATAACCATATCAGCAGTACATAATGCTGAAACTGCCCCTGCTGCATTTCTTTTTGCACATGGTATTTCAACTAATCCTGCCACTGGATCACATACAAGACCTAAAACATTTTTAAATACTATTCCTGCTGCATCTAAACTCATTTCAGGGGTTCCTCCCATTAACTCAACAATAGCTGCTGCTCCCATTGCTGATGCAGAACCACATTCAGCTTGACATCCACCTTCTGCACCTGCCAATGTAGCATTCATAGCTATAATCATTCCTACAGCTGCTGATGAAAACATAGCTTGTACTAATTGTTCCTCTGTCCATTTAAGCTTTTCTCCTGCTGTCAGTAATACTGCTGGTAAGATTCCACAAGAACCTGCTGTTGGGCATGCAACTATTTTTCCCATTGATGCATTTACCTCTGATGATGCTAGTGCCATTGCCATTGCTAAAATCATAGTATCTCCAGTTAAGCTTTTACCGCTTTTAAAATACTCATATAGTCTATGTCCGTCTCCTCCAATAAGACCACTTACAGAATATACTTCATTTTTCATTCCTTCTTGAGCTGCATCATACATAACCTTAATATTTTTTTTCATTTTATTTATTACTTCTTCACGAGTCATATCCTTATTTTCTATTTCATAAAGAATTGCATACTCGCTTAAAGTAATATTTTTTTCTTTACATATTTTAATTAAATCCTTACCGCTTCTTGCAATCATATTATTCTCCCTCCGCTACTGGATTAATATAAACAACTTTTTCAATTATATCGGTTGCTTTTATCTCCTCTAGAGTTTTATCATCAAGTTTATGGTCAAGCTCCACTGCCATTGCAGCTTCCTTTCCCTTTTGATTTCTAAATACCTTCATATATGCAATATTAATATGTTCATCATATAAAAACTTTGTAACTCTTGATATAGCACCTGGTACATCTTTATGAGAGATTATTAATGTTGGGTACTCTCCTGAAAAATCTACTGGTGTTCCGTTAACATTAGTAATCTTTATACTTCCACCACCTATTGAACAGCCCATTATCTCTGACTCTCGTCCATCTTTTGTAGTTATCAAAAATTTAACTGTATTTGGATGCTCATCTCCTAAATCTACTTCTTCAAATGAATAGTCTATTCCTTTGTCTTTTGCTATGTTTAAAGCATCTCTTAATCTTATATCAGAAGGCTCCATTCCTAATATACCTGCAATTAAAGCTCTATCTGTTCCATGCCCCTTATATGTCTTTGCAAAAGAACCATGTAAAAGAAATCTAACCTTTACTATTTCTTCTCCGGCAATTGTTCTTGCTACCTTTCCAAGCCTTGCTGCACCTGCTGTATGGGAGCTAGATGGTCCAATCATTATAGGTCCTAATATATCAAAAACACCTACATTCCTCATAGTTATTCTCCTTTGTTTTTACTTTTGATTATTCTTCTTTTTTATTATATCCTAAAGTAAAATCCATTAAAACAAAATAAAAGTTATTTATAAATTAAATGTAGTTAAAAATTCCCTAAAATGTTATAATAAATTTATTAATTATGGTACTAAGGGGGATTAAAATTGGCAAACTTTATAAATTACTTAGCAATAACAATACTTTCATTAGGACTTCTATATTATTTATTTGCATTAAAGTATTATTGTTTTCCTTCAAATAAAAAGGTTTACTTTAGAAAATTTATTTTTAGAGAAATAAAAATGTCTTTAATAAAACTAGCAGTTGTTATGGTATTTTTCATTACAACTGACAAAAGTAATATATTATCAATTGCAGTTACTACTCTAGCAATAACAGTATTCATTTTATCTATTATAAATGATAATTTAGTTGTACGTGCTGATGACTATTTATATATTAGTGCTTTTAAAATACATAAATCTTCTATTAAGCATTATGAGGTTGAAGAAAATGGAGACAAGTCTACCATTGAAATTTTCTATTCACTTTTAACTAGAAAACTTTCAAATAAAGAACAAAAAAGATTAAAACAACTTGATGCAATCCAAAGAAAGAAAGCTGAACAAAAAGGTATTTCTAGTGAAGAAAGAAAAAGATTTATTACTCAGAAGTTGACATTACCTAATGCAGAGGTTAAAAATTTATTATCAAATTTATAATAAGAACTGGTGCAACAGATTATCTGTTACACCAGTTTTTTAATACTTATAAAAACAGCTTCCACCAATGAACTCTCTTAAAATAGAGTTCTCTGGAACCTTATCCATTTCAATTTCCTCAAAGAAACTTAAGAATTTAATTAACCTCTTTGCCTCATGTGAAACTGAACTATCCTCAGGCACTTTTTCTAACTCTTTTATTGCAAATGGCTTTAATACACATAATTCATATGGAATTGTTGAATTAAACATTGCATCAGCCTCTTCTTGATATACAAAAATATTCTTTCTTTCTCCTCTTCTTATTGATGGCCACATTTTTAATGTATCTTCTCCACCATATCCTCTTGATAGATAATCTCTAACAATTCTTCTAATCTTTCTAATATCAGTTGTAGCTATTCTATTATGATTATCTAAATTAAGCTGAGTTAAAGCTGATATATATATTTTAAATTTATTTTTATCATCAATACTTGAGGTTAGCATTGGATTTAGGCCATGAATCCCCTCAACAACAACAACTCCATTTTTAGGTAATTTTAGTTTATGACCTACCCATTCTCTTTCTCCCTTTCTAAAATTAAAGGATGGAATTTCAACCTCTTCTCCATTTAATAAACTTTCTAAGTGTTCATTAAATAGTTTTAAATCAATTGCATATATAGATTCAAAATCATAATCCCCATTTTCATCCCTTGGGGTATTACTTCTATCTACAAAATAGTCATCTAAAGATATAGCTATTGGAATTACTCCATTAACTCTTAACTGAACTCCTAATCTATTTGCAAATGTTGTTTTTCCTGATGAAGAAGGTCCTGCAATTAAAACAATTCTTTTATCTGAATTTTGAGCTATATTATCAGCCAAATAAGCAATTTTCTTTTCATGTAGCGCTTCTGACACCATTATTAAATCTCTTAATTCACCTGATTTAACTTTTTCATTTAAACTACCTACTTCACCAACCCCAACTATACCTAACCATTTTTCTGCTTCATAAAACACCTGTGATAATCTTTTTTGTTCAACATAAGGTGGCAATAAAGTAATATCATTTTCAGCTGGACATCTTAATATAACCCCATCCCCATATTTCATTAAGTCAAACACCTTTATTATTCCAGTAGAATATCCCATTTCACCATAAAAATAATCATATCTACCATCTAATTCATATAAATTAACCATATCATGAGAAATTCCACTTAATAGCTTAACCTTATCAATCATGTTATAGCTTTCAAAGATATTAATTGCTTCTTCTCTAGTTTTTTTAACCCTTTTAATTACACTATTACTTTTAATTATTTCATTCATTCTATCCTTTACTGCAGCAACTTCTTTATCTTCTAGCCCTTTATCCCTATGTATTTCACAGAATAAACCTTTGCTTATAGAATGTTCTATTGTTATTGTTGCCTGTGGATATAAATCCAGTACAGCCTTTATAAAAATAAATTGAAGAGTTCTAACATATGCTTTAAATCCAATTGGACTCTCACAGCTTATTCCTTGAATGTTACCACTCTCTTTTATAATTCTAGATAATTCAAAATATCTATTATCCAACTTGCAAAGAATGATTTTTTCATCATTATATACCTCATCTACCACTTCTTTAAAAGTCTTTTCCTTATCGACTTTTATTACTGTCCCATTCTCTAATGTTAAATTATAATGTTCCATAAAAATCCTCCTTCTAATTTATTTATGTATATATATAATTATAAGTTATTTATTTCTTAACTCCAATGTATATTTAGATAACTTTCTACAAATATTATGTGCAAGAGGTGTTTGATATGTTCATAGTATTTTTAAGAACCACTGTACTTTATTTTATTGTTGTTGTTGTAATGCGTTTAATGGGAAAACGTCAAATTGGAGAACTTCAACCTTATGAATTTGTAATTACTATAATGATTTCTGACCTTGCATCATTACCTATGCAAGATACAAGACTTCCATTATTACTTGGTATTATTCCAATTGTAACTCTTCTTTTTCTAAAAACCATACTCTCTCAACTACAATTAAAAAGTCAATTTGCTAGAAAGGTTATCGATGGTGAACCTTCTATTTTAATATATAAAAGTAAAATAAATTATGATGCACTAAAAAAACAACAAATTAATTTAGATGAACTTTTAGAAGAAGTTAGAATTGCTGGTTATTTTGATTTAGAAGAGATTCAATACGCTATTTTAGAAAATGATGGGGAATTATCAATTCTCCCAAAATCTAAAAAAGAAGTTGCTACTTCTAACCCAATGCTCCCAAAAATCTTAGTACTCGACGGCCAAGTGAATAGAAATTCTCTAAGTTCAACTAATCAATCAAAAGATGAAATTATTAAGGAATTACAGTCACATAACATCTTCTCAATAAGTGATGTCTTGATTGCAATGTATGATACATCTGGCAAATTTCATTGCCAATTTTATGGAGATTATGAAAAGGAGTGTAGTAAATGAGAAATGCAATTGCCTCTATACTATTATTTTTAATTATTATGTTATTTGTTAAATATGCTAATAATGAACTAATAGCAATGTGTGAAAGTATCATTACACAATCTCTAGAAATTGAATTTCAAATTTTACAAGAAGATTGGGAAAATGCTTTTATTAGCTCTGGCGAACTACTTAATACTATCAAAGAAAATGAGACTTTAACTTCTATTTATTTAAATCATCAAGATTTAGATCACCTATCTGATGAAGCACTACGTCTTAATATTTTTTCTGAATGTAGAACAATTGATGAAGCATTAATTAGTGTTCATCATTTAAAATATAGTGCTATAAATATAAAAGAATTACATAAACTATCTTTTAAAAATATATTTTAATTAACTACAAAAAAGGCTGTAATAAAACTACAGCCTCTTTACATTATCCCTTATAAGAAAAACTTGAACATTTTGTTTCTTCACAATTACAAGCAGATGCCCCTGAAATATCTACTGACCCTGCTTCACATGTACAATTACAGTTATGTATGCAATTTTCAGCGTTACAACTAATTTCTAAACTAGCATTTGGTGTTTGGGCTGAATTTGCAAAAGCTCCATTAGCTTCTTGAAAACTTGAGCAACATGTAGATTTTGACTTATCAGCATTAGCTCCTGATACAGAAATACTACTATTACAACAACAATTGTTACTATTATGTGTACAATTTGATGCTGAACAATTTAAATGTGTCATATCTTTTCCTCCTAATATATAGATAAGTGATTTTACACTATTGGCCCTATTAAATCATCAATAAAGGCTGTGTGTAACATACCTAGTATTAGCAAAAAATATAAATTTAATTCTTCCCTTGACCCTTAATTATATCGGAAATAATTTCTCCATCTTTCAATTTAATTACTCTATTAGCTTTATTAGCCTCACTTGGATTTTCAGTCACCATCATTATTGTTGCGCCATTTTTATTAAACTCTTTTAACTCATCCATTAAACTCTCCGAACATCTTACTCTATCTACTAAAATAATTTTAGGTTTTTTACCATAAATTTTAGAATTATAGTTACACTTATTTATTATCTTTACATTTCTATGTCTGTATAAAAATATTTTTAGATTCCCAAAATTATTAAGATTCTGTCCATCAACAATTACCTTCCCCCTAGTTGGTATAACATATCCAGCTAAAAGATTAATTAAAGTAGTTTTACCTGAATCTTTTGGTCCTACTATTGCTACAAAATCACCACTATTAATTTTTAGAGAAATATTATTAAGCGCAATTACTTCTCTTCCTTTGATATCGTACCTTTTAAATACTTCTTTTAGCTCTATCATATTTAAATAACCCTTCTAAATAATTTTCTACTTTAATAATATATTTTATTATTTAAATGACTCTTTCTAAAGTCTTAAAAATACCTTAAATCAGTTTTATACATAGTTTTATGCAAAATTATTGCATAATTAATAAATTTAAAAGAAAGTATTGCATATTTATTCATTAAGGAGTATAATTCAATAAATGGTAATTTTAAGTAGATATATTAAAGGGGGCTTTTAAAATGAAAAAATTTAATAAGGTAATTCTAGCTTATTCAGGAGGACTTGATACATCAATAATTATCTCGTGGCTTAAGGAAAACTACGGTTGCGAAGTAATTGCAGTAGTAGGAAATGTTGGACAAACTGATGAGTTAGTTGGCCTTGAAGAAAAGGCAATAAAGACAGGGGCTTCAAAATGTTATATTGAAGATTTAACTGCAGAATTTATACATGATTATGTATATCCATGCATACAAGCAAATGCTGTTTATGAAGGTAAATACCTTTTAGGAACTTCTTTTGCTAGACCAATCATTGGTAAAAGATTAGTTGAAATTGCAAAGGCTGAGGGAGCTGAAGCAATTTGTCATGGATGTACTGGTAAAGGAAATGATCAAGTTAGATTTGAACTTGCAATTAAAGCATTTGCACCTGAAATGGAAATAATCGCTCCTTGGAGAATTTGGGATATAAAATCAAGAGAAGAAGAAATCCAATATGCTTTAGATAGAGAAATTCCTATTTCAATCAGCTATGAAACAAACTATTCAAAGGATAAAAATTTATGGCACTTAAGTCATGAGGGATTAGATTTAGAAGATCCTGCAAATGAACCAAATTATAAAAAGATTTTAGAAATGACTAAAACCTTAGAGGATGCACCAGATGCTCCTACTTATATAAATCTATCTTTTGAAAATGGTATACCAGTTGCATTAGATGGAGTAAAAATGAATGGTATTGAAATGTTAGAGGCATTAAATAAAGTTGGTGGAGATAATGCTATAGGAATTATAGATATGGTTGAAAATAGACTTGTTGGTATGAAATCAAGAGGAGTTTATGAAACTCCAGGTGGAAGTATTCTTTATTATGCACATAATGAATTAGAACAAATTTGCTTAGATAAAGAAACTTATCATTATAAACAATCTATAGCTTTAAAGTTTGCTGATATAGTATACAATGGTCAATGGTTTACTCCTTTAAGAGAGGCTCTTCAAGCATTTGTTACTAAAACTCAAGAAACTGTTACAGGTGAAGTTAAACTTAAATTATATAAAGGAAATATTGTTACAGCTGGAATTACATCACCTTACTCATTATATAGTGAAGAATATGCTACATTTGGGGAAGATGCTGTTTATGACCAAAAGGATTCTGCTGGATTCATTAATTTATTTGGTCTACCAATAACTGTACAAGCAAAAATGCAACAAGCAGTAAAGAAGGTTGGGAAGTAATTATGAAACTTTGGGGCGGAAGATTTAGTCAAGGAGTTGACTCTCTAGTTAATGATTTCAACTCTTCAATAAGAGTTGATAAGAGAATGTATAGAGAAGATATTGAAGGTAGTTTAGCTCATGTAAAGATGCTTGGAAAGCAAGGTATCATTCCACAGGCTTCAGCTGATAAAATCACATTAGGTTTAGAAGAAATCTTAAAAAGAATGGATAATGGAGTTATTTCAGTTGATATGTCTTCTGAGGATATTCATTCATTTATTGAGGCTACTCTTACCTATTATATTGGTCCTTGTGGTAAGATGCTCCATACTGGTAGAAGCAGAAATGATCAAGTAACTTTAGATTTAAGACTACATTTAAAAAAAGATTTAAATAATATCATTTCACTGTTAATCTCCCTTGAAGAAACCTTATTGAAATTAGCTAGTGAAAATACTGAAACAATTATGCCAGGTTATACTCACCTTCAAAAAGCACAACCAATAACCTTTGCTCATCATATCCTTGCATATTCAGAAATGTTTAAAAGGGATATAGAAAGATTAAAGGATGCTTTAAAAAGAGTTGATTATATGCCATTAGGAAGTGGTGCACTTGCAACCTCTACCTACAATATAGACAGAGAGTTTGTTGCAAATGAATTAGGTTTTAATAATGTAACAGTAAACTCTCTTGATTCTGTATCTGATAGAGATTATGTAATAGAATCATTAAGTTGTCTTTCAATGATAATGATGCATCTTTCAAGATTCTCTGAAGAAATTATTCTTTGGTGCACAAATGAATTTAGCTTTGTAGAATTATCAGATCAATATAGTACCGGTAGTAGTATAATGCCTCAAAAGAAAAACCCAGATGTTGCTGAGTTAGTAAGAGGAAAAACTGGTAGAGTGTATGGTGATTTAATAACCCTATTAACAGTAATGAAGGGTATTCCTTTAGCTTATAACAAAGACATGCAAGAAGATAAAGAAGCATTATTTGATGCTCTTGATACAGTTGATTTATCAATCCAAACTTTTAATGGGATGATTAAAACTATGAAAATAAACAAGAATGTTATGAGAAAAGGTGCTGCCTTAGGTTTTACTAACGCTACTGATGTTGCAGATTACTTAGTTAAAAAAGGGGTTGCCTTTAGAACTTGCCATGAAATAGTTGGTGAAATTGTACTACATTGCATAAATAAGAATTGTTCTATAGAAGCATTAAGCTTAGATGAGCTGAAAAATTTCTCTAATAAATTTGAAGAAGATATATATGTTGCTATCGATTTAGTAACTTGTGTTGAGGAACGAAAAGTCTTTGGTGGCCCTTCATCTCACTCAGTTCAAATCCAATTAAATTTATTAAAGGAATTTATAAACTTTCACAAGGAGGGATAAAAATGAAAAAAGTTGGAATAGTTGGAGCTACTGGATATGTAGGAGCTGAACTTTTAAGGCTTCTTTTAAATCATAAGGAAGTTGAAGTTACTGCACTTGGTTCTGTATCTTATGAAGGCCAAGAAATAAGCTCT
Organism: Clostridium sp.; assembly: GCA_051653165.1. Taxonomy (GTDB): domain Bacteria; phylum Bacillota; class Clostridia; order Clostridiales; family Clostridiaceae; genus Clostridium. The sequence goes on along the minus strand of JBOFVP010000204.1, from coordinate 7,005 downwards.
GTATATAGAAATTTCTTCAATATAACTTCTTTAATTTGTGAATCAATTGATGAAGTAATTGAAAAAAGTGATATTATTTTCACTGCACTACCACATGGTTTAAGTGAGGATATTGCTCATAAGGTTTTATCATCTAATAAAATTTGTATAGATCTTGGAGCTGATTTTAGATTAAAAAGCGAGGATGACTATAATCTTTGGTACGGAAAGCCATTTACAAGACCTGAGCTTCATACTGAAAGTATTTATGGACTTCCTGAGCTAAACAGAGAAAAAATTAAAGAGTGTAACCTAATTGCAAATCCTGGTTGCTATCCAACTAGTATTGAACTTGGTTTATTCCCTCTTATTAAAACATCATATATTTCAAAACAAGGAATAATATGTGACTCAAAATCTGGAACAACTGGTGCTGGACGTGGCTTATCCCTTTCATCACACTTTCCAGAATTAAATGATACATTTGCACCATATAAAGTTGGTGCACATAGACATACTCCAGAAATTGAAGAGATATTATCAACAATGGGTGATGAAAAGGCTACTATAACTTTTACCCCTCACCTTCTTCCTATAAATAGAGGAATAATATCAACAATTTACTGTAAGAAACAAGATAGTGTTAATATTGAAGATATTTACACTTTATATAAAGATTTTTATAAAAATGAACCATTTGTACAAGTTTTACCTTTAGGTGACGTTGCTTCAACTAAAAATGTTCGATACACAAACAACTGTCAAATATCATTACATGAAAATCATAGAAAAGATGAAATAATAATTATATCAACAATAGATAATATGATAAAGGGAGCTGCTGGTCAAGCTATTCATAATATGAATATAAGATTAGGATTTAATGAAACTGAAGGTCTAAATCTTATTGCACCAGCCTTCTAAATAAAATCAAAAGGGGGCAATTTAATGGAAATAATACAAGGGGGAGTTACATCTCCAAAAGGATTTTTAGCATCTGGTATTTTTTGTGGCTTAAAAAAGAATACCTTAAAAAAAGACTTAGCTCTTATTTACTCAGAAGTACCTAGTATTGGCGCAGGTGTTTATACTAAAAATAAGGTTAAAGGGGCACCTATCTTCATTTGTAAGGATCATCTTTCAAATAAAAAAGCTAGAGCAATCATTGTAAATAGTGGTAACGCAAATACTTGTAATGGTGAAGATGGTTTAATGAAGGCTAAAAAAATGGCTTCTTTACAAGCAAAAGCCTTAAAACTTAAAACTGATGAAATATTAGTTGCTTCAACAGGGGTAATTGGAGTACCTCTTAATATAGATGCAATAAAGGATGGTATTCCTTTATTAACAAGTCAATTGTCTTCTAATGGTGGCAATGATGCTGCAACAGCCATAATGACAACTGATACCTTTTCAAAGCAATGTGCTATAAAAATCACTATTAATGGTGTTGAAGTTACGCTAGGTGGTATGGCTAAAGGTTCAGGAATGATAGAGCCAAATATGGCTACAATGTTATCTTTTATTACTACTGATATTAATATTTCTCCAGCATTACTTGATGCTTCACTAAAAGAATGTGTTTCTAAATCATTTAATAGAATAAGCGTTGATGGTGATTGTAGTACTAATGATACTGTTTTGATTTTAGCTAATGGCGAAGCTAAGAATCCTATTATAGATTCTAAGAACACAGATTTTGATATTTTTAAATCTGCTCTTCAAGAACTATGTATAATACTTGCAAAAATGGTAGCTAAAGATGGTGAAGGTGCTACTAAATTATTAGAATGTGTTATTAAAGGTGCTAAAACTCAAGAAGATGGAGTTAAATTTTCTAAAAGCGTAATAAATTCAAGCCTTGTAAAAACAGCAATGTTTGGAAGTGATGCTAACTGGGGTCGTATATTATGTGCCCTTGGATATGCAAATATAGAATTTGATACTTCAAAGGTAGATGTATCCTTTGAAAGTTCTCTTGGTTCTATTAAAGTGTGTGAAAAAGGTTCTTCCCTTCCTTTTGATGAAGTAAAAGCAAAGGAAATCCTTTTACAAGATGATATAAAAATTATAGTAGATTTATCTCAAGGTGATGAAAGTGTTTCAACCTGGGGATGCGATTTAAGTTATGACTATGTAAAAATTAATGGTGACTATAGAAGTTAGAGGAGGAATGGTAAGTGAACCTTAACGATAGAGCTGAAGTTCTTGTACAAGCTTTACCCTATTTAAAATCTTATTATGGAAAAACAATAGTAGTTAAATATGGTGGTAACGCTATGGTAAGTGAGGAGCTTAGAGAAACAGTTATAAATGATATTATTTTAATGAAGTGTGTTGGTATTCAACCTGTCATTGTACATGGTGGTGGTCCTGATATTTCTTCATTCTTAAATAAAATTGGAGAAGAAAGCAAGTTTATTAACGGACTTAGATACACTGATGAAAAAACCATCGATGTTGTACAAATGGTCTTAGGTGGAAAAGTTAATAAAGATCTTGTTTCTCTTATTGAAAATGCCGGTGGCAAGGCTATTGGTTTATGTGGAATGGATGGCTCTCTTCTTAAGGCTAAGAAAATCCAATCCGAAGTTGACCTTGGATATGTAGGAGAAATAACATCTGTTAACACTGATATACTTAAAATGGCTATGGCATCTGGATATATCCCAGTTGTAGGTAGTGTTGCATTAGGAAAGGATGATAACCATCTTTATAATATTAATGCTGACACTTGTGCCGCTAAGATTGCTTCTGCTTTAAAGGCAGAAAAGTTAATTTTGTTAACTGATGTTAAAGGAGTTATGATGGACCCAAAAGAACCATCTTCTTTACTAACAACCTTGAGACTTCATCAAATACCTAAGCTTTATTCACAAGAAGTTATTAAAGGTGGTATGATTCCTAAAATTAATTGTTGTGTTGAAGCTGTACGTATGGGCGTTGAGCGTTCACATATCATTGATGGTAGAATTCCTCATGCTATTTTATTAGAGCTTTTTTCTAATGAAGGCATTGGTACTATGATATATTAAAGGAGGTTTTTACTATGGCATTAATGAATACTTATGCTACCCTTTCCCCTAAGCTTATTAAAGGTGAGGGCGTATATTTATATGATACTGATAATAATAAATATTTAGATTTTACAAGTGGTATAGGAGTTAATTCTTTAGGGTATAATTTTGCTCCTTGGGTAGAGGCTGTTTCAAAACAAACCTCTTCCCTTCAACATTGCTCTAATCTTTTCCTAAATCCTACAACCTTAGATTTAGCCACAAAAATATGTGAGCTTTCTAATATGAGCAAAATATTCTTTTCAAACTCTGGTGCAGAAGCAAATGAAGGTGCTATTAAACTTGCTAGAAAATATAGCTATGAAAAATACGGTTCTGAAAGAAATAAAATAGTTACTTTAATTAAATCATTTCATGGAAGAACAATGGCTACTCTTAGTGCAACAGGTCAAGAAAAATTCCACAAATATTTCTTTCCGTTTAATGATGGTTTTAAATATGCAGAAGCTAATAATATTGAGTCACTAAAAGAAAGTATTACAGAAGATGTATGTGCTGTAATGGTTGAAGCTATTCAAGGTGAAGGAGGGGTTAATCCACTTTCTTCTGACTTTGTTAATGAACTAGTTACTATTTGCAAAAATAATGATGTTCTAGTTATTTTTGATGAAGTTCAATGTGGTATAGGTAGAACTGGTAAGTTATTTGGATTCAACAATTTCAATATAACACCTGACATAATAACTATAGCTAAGGGCTTTGGTGGAGGTCTTCCTATTGGTGGAGTTATTTGCAATGAAAAAGTGATGAACGTTTTTACTCCTGGTGACCACGGCTCAACCTATGGTGGAAATCCTGTGTGTTGTGCTGGTGCCTTAGTAGTTCTTGATACTTTATGTAATGAATCAACTTATACTTCTATTAAAAATAAAGAAATTTTAATTAAAGATAAAATTAATCCTTCTAATTGTCCTTTAGTTGAGGAAGTTAGAGGAATGGGGCTTATGATCGGTATACAAACTAAAATTAAGGCTTCACTTATTCAAGAGGAAGCTATAAAAAATGGATTACTTGTTCTAACTGCTGGTGAATATATTATAAGACTTCTACCACCTTTAGTTATAAGTGAATCTGAATTACAAGATGGACTTGACATCTTAATTAAAGCAATAAATAATTTGGGGTGAATTTATGAAAAAGGACTTATTAAAAATCGATGACTTATCGAAAGATGAAATTTTAGACATTTTAAATTTAGCTGATCAACTTAAATATGAATTAAAACATGGAATACCACATCCTCATTTAGCAGGAAAAAGTCTTGGTATGATATTTGAAAAATCATCAACTAGGACTAGAGTTAGCTTTGAGGTTGGTATGTCTCAACTTGGAGGAAATGCATTATTCTTAAGTAGTAGAGATTTACAAATTGGTCGTGGGGAACCAATCGAAGATACTGCTAGAGTACTTTCAAGATATATACATGGAATAATGATTAGAACTTACTCTCAAAATGATGTTGAAGTACTTTCTAAGTACTCATCTATTCCAATAATAAATGGATTAACTGATGATGAACATCCATGCCAAGTTTTAGCTGATCTTATGACAATTAGAGAATATAAAAATTCATTAGATGGATTAAAAGTTGCCTATATTGGTGATGGATATAATATGGCTCAATCATTATTAATTTCATGTTTAAAAGTTGGTATGCATTTTTCACTAGCAACTCCAACTGGATATGATGTTAAAGATGAGTATATTACCCGTGGTAAAGAATTATCCTCACTTGAAGAGGTTGATTTTACTATCACTACTTCTCCTGAAGAAGCAGTATTAAATGCAGATGTTATAATAACTGACGTTTGGGCTAGTATGGGACAAGAAAATGAATTAAACAAGAGAAAGCAAGACTTCAAAGGTTTCCAAGTAAACTCTGAACTATTGAAACTAGCTAAAAAAGACGCTATTGTTCTTCATTGCTTACCTGCTCACAGAGAAGAGGAAATTTCTTCTGAAACATTTGAAAATTTTTCACATGTAATATTTGATGAAGCTGAAAATAGACTTCACGCTCAAAAAGCAATATTAGTTAAATTAATGAAATAGAATAATGGGGCTTGTAGCCCCATTATTTTTCTATATAATTAATTACATGTTTAATTATCATATTTATGCTTCCATCACCATTTCTTTGAATTTCAAACTTAGTTTTATCATGATAAGCATCCTCATTAATATACAAATCAATATCCTTATCTATTTTTAATCTAACCCTCTTAAGGTTTTTTTCAACCCATTGCTTATCTATCTGAACATCCTGTTCTAATCCATGACCCATTATAAAGGACTTAAAATCTTCCTGCGCTTTTGGTATCTCCTTAAATAATTCCTCAGAGAATTCATGTATATTGATGCTATCCTCTTCTTTTAGCTTTGTCTTTACTGCTGTTCTAATTATTTCTGCACTATCTGCATCTTCAGATAAATTCTTTCTAGTCCAATTCTCAGTTGCTTTTAGAAATGTTTTTGTCATATCTCTTTCATTAGTAATAACAGTACATCCTAAGAAGTTGTTTATAAAATAGTTAGCTCCATACTCTTCTTCATCTTTACTCTTCTTTTGCTTATCTAACACCATAAGATTAAAAGCTTGTTCTTCCCTTATAGGTTTAATAAATGCAGCCTTTTGAATTTTTTGACTTGAAGCTGGTAATCCAGCTGATTGTGGTACAATACCTATACCTATTTTATTTTCAACAAAATCCACTTGGTGAGTAAAATTCTTAACATAATCCATTTTTAATATACCAATCATTGGCCCTTGGTCAGTTATTAATGAGCAAACTATCAAGTCACAAGATGGAATATTAACATTCCCCTTCATAATTGCAAATAGTTGAAGGGCTAATTCTTTAGATAAGTTTATTAAATCATTCTCTATACCATTTAAATAATCTTGTACTACCTCTTTTACAATATTTCTTTCAGGATTAAAAATAGCGTATTTTAGTTCATCATCCTTAAGGCATTTCTCAATATGCTTATGTAAAAATTTATATGTATCTTCATTTAATTCTAAGCTAAACTCATTAAGTACAGCCTCTTCACCATTGCTATCTAAAATATGAATTACAGCTTCATTTATATTTATATCATTTATATATTCCATTTATATAGTTCCCTTCTTTAATTATGTTGATTATAATATTCTATCAATAGTACGTAATAAAATCAAATTCATAAATAATAAAAATAAGCTATATCCACCTAATGATATAGCTTATTTATTATAAGTTTTTTGTCTCTATTTTATACTTTTCAGCAATTTGTTTCAAAGTTTTTTCAAGCCTCTTAAAATCTCCCTTATGAATAAACTGAACCTTTATAGCCCCTTTATTCTTTACTCCATTTATTATTATTTTATTTGGGTTAAATCTTATAGATTTAACTTCACTAAAATTAATAACTTTTTTTCTAGAAAACATTAATAATGTAATTTCATTTATCTCAATATTTTGCCAATCAACCTTTGCAATTGGCGTTTTATTCAACTTTCTATACTTAATAACTACAAACCCGCCTATTATAGATAATATTCCAAGTATTGTCCCAGTATTAATGTCCCATGCCGAACCATTTCCAAAATATATTTTCCAAGCCATTATGATTAAAGCTACAAATGAATATATTTGCATTCCCATAATATTATCTTTTAGATCAAATAAAAAATCCATAGTATTATTTTTTGTACTATTTTTCATAAACTCAACACTCCCACCTTAAAATTCTTTTGTTATTACCATTATTATACTAGTTATTCTTGTATTTTAAAAGCGTGAAAGCTATTAAACTTTCACGCTAAAATTTATCCTATACTTCCTCTAACCTTACCCATTCTAATAATCCACTCATTAAGAATTTTTAATTCCTCAGTCTTACTTGAAATTAAATCCTCTTCCATTCCAATTAGATGCATAATTATAGGTCTAGTAGTCTTTAATAA
>JBOFVP010000203.1:0-1532 GCA_051653165.1 Clostridium sp. | reverse complement strand
ATATATATATATATATAAAATTTATTATATAAAATGTGGCTGTGTACATATAAAAATATATTTTTTAATGATTTGGTCGTGGGAGTGAAGGTGAAACAGCCAGAAAGTGTCTTGTATACATGGGAACTGTTTGAGAGTGTGCATGAGCTGTAATATAAGATCCATTTATTGTATTCATCACTTTATGATTCTCAAGCTTCCATTTGTGTTATTTCATAGTTAGTTCATCTGAATGAATTTCTGAATTGTTTTAAATGATCTTTCATTGTAAATTATAATATATAAAATAATACCAATTTGTATTACATAATACAATATAAGTGAAATGTTAAAAAATTCAACATTTTCTTAGTATTTGTTATAAGTTTGTCATAACATCTTTGTTGTAAAAGTTTCAAAACCCTATAAATTCTAGTTATTTCCAGGTTAAAAATATATTTTAAATAGTGACATTTACATTTTGATCTCCCCTTTAGACATTTGGACCTTACTGTATGAATTTTTTGCCAACATGCACTGCATGTGAAAAACATAAATGCAAATGTTCCAGATTCTTATAAGTATACAAGATTAATACATTTTTGCTGAATTATTAACACATACATAAAATACATTTGTAACTTAATAAATCATTAAAAACCAAATAATTGTCTTCTTTAAAAGAACTGTGAGTCCACAATCAGACAGAGAAATATCTGACATTTCTGAACAGCTTTGCTTTTGCATTTACTTCAAAGTAACTAAATTATGACAGATCAGTTAATGCCACAACAAAGTGCTGTCACAGATATTATACAGATAATTTGAAACGTTTTACATTTACCTTTTATTTTCATGGTACCATAAATATATGAAGATTTTAAATATTATAATATTTAATAGGATGTATACGATGACCATTTACAATTGTATAATATGACATTGCATTGGAAATATCCGTAAGAGAAATCATGTAAAAATGCAATAGAAAATATTAAAAAAAAATTTCTCACACCAATAATTTAGGCCGCTTAATTCACTTAGCCTTATGAATTCATCCAATTTAACATCATACTTGAGCACAAAATCTTACATTTACATAAAACATACATGAAGACATATTCTTACCTTACAAAGTGTTCAACTCCCCTCACTTTGGACAAGGACTACATACCATGTTCAAATTGCTGTCTAACTGAACAGGATGTGGTATGACCAAAAACTCAGTGGATAGTTCAAAAGAAGCTACCAATTCAAGAACACTAGTTCTAAGAGAAACTGTAAGCGTACACTTATGTACTAAAATACAAGTTTTTTTGTCACCTTTGTGTTGCTGTTATTGAACTGACACAAACCTTTTTGCTTCAGTAAGTAAATGGAACTATTTGTAAACTTCCTTATTTTGAGAAACTTCTGCCTACTTCCTTTGCTATTTTTTTGTCCTATCTTTAACTTCCTCCTCTATCTCAGAATGAGAAAAAAACATAATAGATATGTAGTCAAGGAGTGGCCATAAGCCTTGCTCAAATTTTTTATTTCTTAGGTATAGTTTG
>JBOFVP010000202.1:0-6742 GCA_051653165.1 Clostridium sp. | reverse complement strand
AAATTTGGAGATTTAGCAGGGTTTGCTCAACAATATTTATTCTATAATGCTAGAGAAAATAACATAAAGATAGAGGATTAAAGAGGATAAATTTATCCTCTCTTTTTATTGCAGAAAATAATAATCAGAAAATTGAGATATTAATAAAATGTTAACAAATAAATGATATAATAGAAAAGTATGGAAGTATTTATTTAAGAGAATTAAAAGGAGAGTGTGGTTATATGTTCCAATTTGAAACTCAACTAGATAAATTAAAGCATGAAGTTTTGACAGAGGTAGCAAAGTTAGCAAAAGAAGATATTTTAACAAAAGAGAATATTGAAAAGATACCTTATGAGGTTATTAAGGGAGAAAAGGCACAATATAGATGTTGTGTGTATAAGGAAAGAGCAATTGTTTTAGAGAGAGCAAAGCTTGCATCAGGATATTTAGCAAATGGAGATTCTGTTGATGATGAATTAATAGATATTAAGCCTGATGAACAAATAATATATGTAATAGAAGCTGCTTGTGATAGATGTCCAATTAATAGATATACTGTAACAGATTCTTGTAGAAATTGTATAGCACATAAATGTCAAGAGGCTTGTAATTTTGGAGCCATAACATATGTTGCAGGAAGAGCTTATATTAATCAAGAGATATGTAAGGAATGTGGAATGTGTAAAAAGGCGTGCCCATATGATGCTATATCTGAAGCTATGAGACCGTGCAAGAGAGTTTGTCCTACTGGTGCATTAGATGTTAACCAAGAGGATAGAAGAGCTATGATTAAAGAGGAGAGTTGTGTTAATTGTGGAGCATGTATGTCAGCATGTCCATTTGGTGCAATATCAGATAAGAGTTTAATTGTTCCAGTTGCAAAAAGGTTGGCAAAGGGTAGAAATATGTATGCAGTTGTTGCCCCAGCTATTACAGGGCAATTTGGAATGAAGGTTACTTATGGACAAATAAAAAATGCAATTAAGCAATTAGGTTTTGTTGATATGGTTGAGGCTGCTTGTGGGGCTGATGCTGTTACTGTTCATGAAAGTGGAGAATTTGTGGAAAGAATGGAGCAAGGGGAAAAGTATATGACTAACTCTTGTTGTCCAGGTTTCTTAAGTTATATAGAGAAGGTTTATCCAGAACAAGTTAAGAATATTTCTGGAACTGTTTCACCAATGGTTGCAACAGGAAGATATGTTAAAAAGAATGACCCTGAGGCTAAGGTTGTATTTATAGGACCTTGTACAGCAAAGAAAAGCGAGGCTGTTAGGGAGAGTTTAAAGGATGCTGTTGATTATGTTTTAACTTTTGAGGAACTTGTTGCACTTTTTGAGGCTTTTGAGGTTGATTTAGATAAGTGTGAGGATACGGTTGTTGATGAGGCGTCTATTTTTGGAAGAGGTTTTGGTGCTCATGGAGGATTGACTTCTGCAATTAAGGATTATGTTAAGGAGAAGAATATAAATGCTGAATTTAAGCCTGTTAAGGTTTCTGGTGGTATTGAAATTAAGAAGACTATGATGATGGCTAAGGTTGGCAAATTACCTGGTAACTTTATTGAGGGAATGATGTGTGATGGTGGATGCATTAATGGTGCTGGTACTGTTGTTCCTGCAATGAGGGCTAGAGGGGTGTTTACTAAGGTGAATGTTCAAGGAGCTAAGAAATCTGTACTTTCTAATGAGAAGCTTGATGAGTTTGAGGGAGTTAATTTAGAGAGATTAAGTGATTCTTAGCATCAGGTGGAGTTTGTGAAATTTAACATTACACCATCTGATGCTTATAAGAACTTATCTAGGCGCGTAGCAGTGCTAACACTCCCACCTGTAGAGGTGGGAGTGTTAGCAATGGTAGCGATCAGATAAATTTAGGGTGCTAGAGAGGTGATTCTCTAGCACTATTATAATTACTGGTGAAATTATCAATGGGCCTAAGATGCGGCCCAAGATAGATAAAAGGGGCCTAAGATATGGCCCAAGATAAATAAAAAAGGGCCCAAGATGAAATAGTTAGTATTTGAAAGTTTTAGCAAGTAAATAAGAGAATTAAGAAAATAAATTCGTTAAATAAGAAATAAATTACAAAAAAGGGGCAATAATATTAAAGATTGTGTTTGAATAATATAAAAAATAGATATAAAATAAAAACATATTAGCACTCCTTGATGATGAGTGCCAACAATTAAAATTAAGGAGGAATTTCATAATGATAAGACCATTAGGAGAAAGAGTAGTAATTAAAAGATTAGAAGCAGAAGAAAAAACTAAAAGCGGAATAGTTTTAACAGGGACAGCAAAAGAAAAACCACAAGAAGCAGAAGTAGTAGCAGTAGGACCAGGGGCACTAGTTGACGGTAAAAGAATTGAAATGGAAGTAAAAGTAGGAGACAAGGTTCTATACTCAAAGTATGCTGGAAATGAAGTTAAAGTTGAAGGACAAGAATATATAATTTTAAAACAAGATGAAATATTAGCAGTAGTAGAATAAGGAGGAAATGACTATGGCAAAAATGTTAAAGTTCGGAGAAGAAGCAAGAAGAAGTATGCAAATTGGAGTGGATAAACTTGCTGATACAGTAAAGGTAACACTTGGACCAAAAGGTAGAAACGTAGTTTTAGATAAGAAATTTGGAGCACCATTAATAACTAATGATGGAGTTTCAATCGCAAGAGAAATTGAACTAGAAGATCCATACGAAAACATGGGGGCTCAATTAGTTAAAGAAGTTGCAACAAAAACAAATGACGTAGCAGGAGATGGAACAACAACTGCAACATTATTAGCTCAAGCAATAATAAGAGAAGGGTTAAAAAATGTTACAGCTGGAGCAAACCCAATGCTTCTTAGAAACGGAATAAGAAAAGCAGTAGAAAAAGGTGTAGAAGAAATATTAAAGATTTCTAAGCCAGTTGCAGGAAAAGAAGACATTGCAAGAGTTGCAGCTATTTCATCAGCTGATGATGAGATTGGCCAATTAATTGCAGATGCAATGGAAAAGGTAGGAAATGAAGGAGTTATAACTGTAGAAGAGTCAAAGTCAATGGGAACTGAACTTGATATAGTTGAAGGTATGCAGTTTGATAGAGGATATGTATCAGCATACATGGTAACAGATACAAATAAAATGGAAGCTGTTTTAGATAATCCATTTATCTTAATAACAGACAAGAAGATTTCTAACATACAAGAAATTTTACCTGTTCTTGAGCAAATCGTACAAGGTGGAAGAAAGTTATTAATTATATCAGAAGATATTGAAGGAGAAGCTATGGCAACCCTTGTTGTTAATAAGCTTAGAGGTACTTTCACTTGTGTTGGTGTTAAAGCTCCTGGATTTGGAGATAGAAGAAAAGAAATGCTTCAAGATATAGCAATTTTAACAGGTGGTCAAGTAATATCAGAAGAATTAGGAAGAGATATTAAAGAAACTACTTTAGATATGCTTGGTCAAGCTGAAAGTGTTAAAATTACTAAAGATAACACAGTAATAGTAAATGGAAAAGGTGAAGTTTCACAAATTAAAGCAAGAATTAATCAAATTAAAACTCAATTAGAGGAAACAACTTCTGAGTTTGATAAAGAAAAGCTTCAAGAAAGATTAGCTAAGCTTGCTGGTGGAGTAGCTGTAATCAAAGTTGGTGCAGCAACTGAAACAGAATTAAAGGAAAGAAAGCTAAGAATAGAAGATGCTTTAGCAGCAACAAAGGCAGCTGTTGAAGAAGGAATTGTACCAGGTGGAGGAACTGCTTACGTTAATGTTATTAATGAAGTTGCAAAATTAACTTCAGATATAGCAGATACTCAAGTTGGTATCAATATAATTGTTAGAGCTTTAGAAGAACCAATGAGACAAATAGCTACTAATGCTGGAGTGGAAGGTTCTGTTATAATAGAAAAGATTAAGAATAGTGAAGCTGGAATGGGATATGATGCTCTTTATGGTGAGTATAAAGATATGATAAAGGCCGGAATTGTTGATCCAACTAAGGTTACTCGTTCAGCACTTCAAAATGCAGCATCAGTTGCAGCAACATTCTTAACTACAGAAGCAGCTGTAGTTGATATTCCTCAAAAGGAAACACCAATGCCAGGGGCTCCAGGTATGGGAATGGATGGAATGTACTAAAATTAACTAATATATAATAAAGCCTATTTATAAAATAAAACTAGATTTTATAAATAGGCTTTTATTATTGGAAATTGATTTAAATCTTTTTAAATAACAATTAAAATCACATTGAAAGTGTAAAAGAAAACTAATTTTTATAAAAGATAAAAGTTTTATACGATAATAAAATGGAAAATATTACATAGAATTAAGGTATAACTAGGTGGTAACGTATTCTTATTCTAGGTTAAAACAATGAATAGAAATTTATTGTAATATAATATGTCGAAGAGTGTAGGTAAAAAAAATGGTAAATTAGTAAAAATGTCGCTAACATATATTTGAAATATAAGAAAAAAGATGTATAATAGTAATTGTAAATAAGATAGATGGTGATGAGAGATGAAATCAAAAAAGAGGCTAGGGGACATATTAGTTCAGTCAGGAAAGATAACCCACTCAGATTTAATAAATGCATTAAAGAAACAAGCTATCACTGGTAAAAGATTAGGTGAACTTCTAATAGAAGATGGACTTGTTAGTGAGGATGATATTTTAAATGTTTTAGAATATCAATTGGGTATACAAAGAATAAGAATAGAATCTGCTGTTATAGATGAAATGGCAATTAGGAAGGTTCCAGAAGTTGTTGCTTTAAAGCATAATATTCTTCCTGTAAAGGTAGAAGGAAATAGCCTATGGGTGGCAACATCAGATCCGTTTAATTTAATGGCAATAGAAGATTTAAGATTAGTAACAGGTTTAAACATAGAAATTCTTTTAGAGTCAAAGCAAGTTATTGCTGATGCAATTCCAGATAAGTATACTAAACAAAATGCAGAAAAGGTTGCTAATGATTTAGTTGCTAAGGAAAGAGAAGAAAAGAAAGTAGAAGAAAAATTAGAGGATGAATTATCTTCAAGTGAAGTAAGAAATTCTCCAGTTGTTAAGCTTGTTGACACAATAATAGAAAACGCTATTCGTATGAAGGCAAGTGATATTCATGTGGAGCCTTACGATAAGTATATTAGAGTAAGAGTGAGGGTAGATGGGCAGTTACAAAAAATACTTACCATACCAAAAGAATCACAAAATACACTAATAACAAGAATCAAGATATTAGCAAATTTAAATATAGCAGAAAAAAGAGTTCCTCAGGATGGTAGAATACTTACAAAACAAGCAGGGAAAGAAATTGACCTGAGAGTATCTGTACTGCCAACAGTAAATGGGGAAAAGGTTGTTATAAGAATTCTTTCAAGAGCTACTGAGTTAATAAACAAAGAAAGTCTTGGGTTAAGAAAAGATGACTTAGTAAAGTTAGAAAATATACTAAGTAATCCTTATGGAATAATTCTTGTAACAGGACCAACAGGAAGTGGTAAATCTACTACACTTTATGCAGTTTTATCGGAATTAAATACAATAGATAAGAATATAATTACAGTAGAGGACCCAGTGGAGTTTATGATTGAGGGTATTAACCAAGTAAGCGTAAACACTAAGGCTGGATTAACCTTTGCATCAGGTTTAAGAAGTATTTTAAGACAAGACCCTGATGTTGTAATGGTAGGGGAAATTAGAGATTCTGAAACTGCTGAAATAGCTATTAGAGCATCAATTACAGGGCATATAGTTTTAAGTACCTTACATACTAATGATGCACCTTCAACAGTTGCTAGATTAATAGATATGGGAATTGAATCTTATTTAGTTTCAACATCTGTAACTGGAGTTATTGCTCAAAGACTTGTTAGAAAAGTTTGTACAAGTTGTGGGGAGTATTGTGAAGCTACAGCTCATGATAAAAAGATATTAGGAATACCAAGGGAACAACCTTTAATGATAAAAAAGGCAGTTGGATGTCCAGTTTGCTCTGGTACAGGGTATAAAGGAAGAATTGGTATATATGAAATAATGGAAGTAACAAGAGAACTAAGGGAAGCCATAACAAATGAGGAGACAACTGATGTGGTTAGAGATATTGCACTAAAGGGTGGAATGAAAAATCTTAGAATGGCATGTATAGAACATGTTATGGATGGAATAACCACAATGGATGAGTTGATGAGAGTTGCATTTTTAAAAGAGTAGAGAAGAGGTGAGAGAGTTTGGCAAACTTTAAATATGTTGCTGTAAATTCAAATAATGTAAGTATACAAGGGGCAATGGAGTCACACAGTAGGCAAGAAGTAGTAAATTCTCTTCGTGAAAGAGGATATTATCCAATTGAAATAACAGAAGAAAGTGCTTTAAATAAGGATGTAGAACTTAGCTTTTTGAATAGGGTTACTCTAAAGGATTTAAGTATGTTTTGTAGACAGTTTGGATTTGCAATGCAGGCAGGAACACCTATGCTTAGAGCTTTGGAATTATCAATTACTCAAAGCGACAATAAAGCCTTAAAGGATATTTTAAAAAGAGTTAGGGAACAGGTTCAAAAGGGAAGACTTTTATCAGATGCCCTAAAGTATGAGGACAAGATTCCTCCTTTAATGGTTAGCATGATTGCAGCTGGGGAGGCATCAGGAAAGCTTGACTATGTAATGATGGAGCTTTCGGAATATTATAAAAAGCTATATAAACAAAAGCAAAAGGTAAGTTCAGCAACAATGTATCCAAAGGTTGTACTTGCGTTTGCAG
>JBOFVP010000201.1:0-3137 GCA_051653165.1 Clostridium sp. | reverse complement strand
AAAAGCTGCAAAACTTATTCAAGAGGATGGTGTTATGGCAATATCATTTACAAGAAAAGTTATTGCAGGAGTTAATAAAAATATATCTGGCTTCGAGCCTCATCCGAGTGGAATGCATAGATATTATAAAGTTGATAAGAGGTAAAATAAAAAAGTGCCATTTAAATTTGGCACTTTCTTTTTATAATCCTTTAATTTTTCTTTTAGCCTGTAACCTATTATGCAAACCATAGTTATTATTTCTTTTCGTAGCGTGCTTTTTATAATAGCATTCTCCATAAATAAGTTGTAATATATGAAGAGAATCTAACTCACCAATTTCCATACTACTTCTACATGATCCACAATATGAGATTATATGATCTTGAGTAGCATCACTAACTCTTCTGTTCACAATTTTTTTATAAAGATCTGCATTTATACATCCTAGCATTCCTCCAACTCCACAGCATCTTGTGTTTTCCTTGATATTATTCATCTCTTCAACTTTATAACCAAGTTGCGATAAAATCCATCTTATACTTTCATGGTGTGATGTTACATCTCTTGTTGGACATGAGTCATGAATATTAAAGATAACATCCGAATCTATTCCAATATTTTTTTTATCTTTCGGAAGTCCTATTTCCTCTCTCATTAAATCCCAGTATGAAATAACTTTTCTTCCAGAATATTTTTCGTATGTTAAATAGCACGATGGACAAAGAGTCACTATGATATCTGCTTCGATTTCATCTATTTCTTTTTGAACTCTCGAATATCTTTCTTCAAATAATTTTGTTTCACCAATTATTTCAGTTGGTTTAGCACAACATTGTAATATAATACCTACATTGTCTTCTCCTAAAGTTTCCATCATATGTTCATATGTTTTTTGAACTAAATCTGGAAATGAAGCTGGCACTGTACAACCTGGAATTAAAACATATTTAGTCTGTTTTTTTCCAGGAATAGTTACTGAATATTTTTTACTACATTCTAACTCTTGACCATCATCTAAAGAGGTATGTCCTTCTAGTGGTGATATATCTCCATTAGATTTTACATACTCCTTACGCATACCCATAAAATTTTCTCTTATTTTAAAACTATTTGGACATTTTATAGTACATTGTTTACATTCATTACATGAATAAGCTATGTTCATATCCATATTTTCATAACCTTTTTCTAGATACTCTTTAAATAATTCTTTAGGACACGAAGTATATTCTGGCATCATTAGACATTCTTTCATACAAAGCTTACATTCACACTGTAAGCATCTATTTGCCTCTTCCAAGGCAACTTTATGCGTAAATGTTTTTTCAACCTCTAAAAATGTTTTTACTCTCTCTTTAGCATCTAACTCTTCTCCACATCTTCTTTGAATTTTACTATCTAAATTCCAACTTTCTGGGAGATACTCTGTTGGGAGATAAAGTTTTGTTTTATTTTCTCCACCTTCTAAAGTTATATCTCTACCTGTCCAAACATCTTCACAATTTAAAAATCTTATTATTGATTTAGCTGCTCTTCTTCCTTCTGCCATAGCTTGAACAACTATATTTGATGAAGCACAATCACCCGCATAAAAGATTTTCTTATTTTTATCATTTTGCAAACTTTTTTTATTGAATTGGAATTTTTGTCCTCCACTTATACTAAAATCAATACCTTGTCCTATAGCAAATATCAATGTATCAACCGCTATCTTATCTAAAATCTCTTCATTAAATTTTGGAGAAAATTCTCCATTTTCATTGAACAATGAGATACATTTTTTTATAACAATCTCTTTTACTCTTCCTTCGTCATTAATTATAATCTCTTTTATTCCAGAACTTGGAATAAATTTTACTCCTTCTTTAATTGCACTTTCAACTTCATATTTAGAGGCTGTCAGTAACTCTAAGCTTTCTTCTAAAAACAGTACGTATGAACTTTTTGAATTTTTTAACCTTAGCGCAGATCTTGCACAATCCATTGCAACATCTCCTCCACCAACTGTCAGTATATTTCCTCTAGCTTCTTTCGACTCTCTTGTTAAAGAAACCTCTTTTAAAAATTCTACAGCTGTTAGAACACCTTTTGCATCTTTATTATCTAAAGTTATATCCTTCCTTCCAATTTGTTTTCCTATAGACACTAAAATAGCATCGTAATCTTTTTCTAAAGCTTCAAATTGGATATCCTTTCCTACTTCGGTATTAAACTCTATTTTTCCGCCTAATTTATTTATTAAACTAAATTCACTTTCTATTATATCTCTTGGAAGTCTATATTCTGGTATTCCATATCTTAACATTCCTCCAGAAAATAGATTTTTTTCAAATATAGTTACTTCATATCCCTCTTTTAAAAGTGTTATAGCTCCTTGTGCTCCTGCTGGTCCAAAGCCTATGATAGCTATCTTTTTTCCTACAGGATTTTTTTTTGACAAATCCCAATTATTTGGATTATCGTAGTTATCAGCTATATATCTTTTTAATCCTGCTATAGAGATTGCCTTATCCTCTTCACCTCTTCTACAATAACGTTCACACGGGTGAGCACAAACTCTACCTAATATTCTAGGTATAAAAAGTTCATCTCTTATAACTTTTATAGCCTCCTCTCCTTTATTGTCTCTTATTAAAGCTATATACTTTTTAACATCTGTATTCATAGGACAAGCTGTTGTGCAAGCTGATTTGGAGTCGCCCATACAGTTATCTACAATATGTTTCATATTTTCTATAATTTCTTTTTTTAGCATTTTTTACCTCTTTTAATTTTTAATTTTAATCTTTTTTCCAAAAAACTCTTTGAAATCTACTGCAAATATAAATACGCCTACTATTATAATTAATCCACACAAAGCTAAATACGGAGTTATTTCTGTACCTAATATTAAATTACTAAAAATAATTGCCCAAAATGCAGCAGTACTATTTAATGCAGTCCCCATCGATGCACCAATATAATTAACTGCTTTATACCATGATAAATAAGTTATTGTTCCTAATATTGCAATTCCTGAAAAATATAGAATCTCACCATTTAAAGCTAAATGTCCAACCACTTTATATCCATCTATTATAGGCATAATTATAACTCCATATGCAATAAAAGATGTCAAATATCTAATTGTTAAAAATTGCTGTGGTGTAGCTACT
>JBOFVP010000200.1:0-1387 GCA_051653165.1 Clostridium sp. | reverse complement strand
AAGAGGAACTTATACATTTACAATAAACAGAGGAGATACGTATGAAATATTAAATGAAACTAATACAAGTTATATGGTTGATTACGGAAATGGACTTACAGAGTATATTGTTGATGAACTTTCCTTAGATAAGAAAGGTCAAGTTTATGGGGGAGATTTTAATGCAAAAACTACTATGACATATTTCCCATCTAAGTTTGGAAAAAGGGTTACTTTTACCTCTAATAATAGTGTTCCTTCAATAAGAGTTACTATACCAATAGAGTTAAAACCATATTTAAAAATAACTAAGGGTTATGGTTATTTTCTTCAAACGGTTAATACAGGAACAACAATCCAAATAGGGCCACTGACAAAATATTTTTCTATGACGGCAACTAATTATACATCAAGCAGTAAAGTAAAAGCCTCTTTAACTGATAGTAATGGTGACTATTATCTATGCGAGATGTATGATGTTTCTATTACACCTCAAGTAATATTTAATGAGGGGTGTTCAATTAATTTGACAGCAGGAGGCTCATATATTGTATATGCAATTCCAATTGAGTTTAAAAATGATATTAAAGTAATATCTACACCTGCTTTAGTTGATAACTATCTTACAAAGGGAATAGAGTATAAATATGTAAATAACAAAAACAATAATATAATATTAAATTTTTATACAAAAGTTACTGATTCATCATACAAAAGCATTATATATGATAAGAATGGTAATATAACAGGCTGGCCACAACAAATAACAGGAAGCGTTGTAGTTCCACCAGGTGGAAAGGCGATAATAACCTGTAATAATAATGAAACAGTGTTAATACCAGGAGAGTGTAGAGGATTACTTACAAGAAGTGAGGATATAAATGCAGATGGAAATGTAACAATAGTAGATTTATCAATAATGGGTACATTGTATAATAAAAAAATAGGTGATAAGAGCTACAATATAGGGTATGATTTGAATTCTTCTAAGATAATAGATATTTATGATTTAGTTAGAGTAGCTAAAAGTATCTAGAGATAGTTAAATGCTTGATTAATAAGGAATTACCAATTGAGCAAATAGTTTTATCAACAGCATTGACTTAGAAAAAATTTAATAAAATAAGTTTATAGGGATAAGATAGTTTTAATTAAGTAATATGATATTATTTAAATTAAAATTATCTTATTTTCATTTTTTTATTGTTTAATGAACATAGAAATTAGGCTATAATAAAAGATAGTAATCATGTGGAGTTTTAGCAAGGATAGCCATAGATAAAATTTAAAATATAATATTTTATAAGAGTAAATTAGAAACGTACTAAGGAGAAGATTATGCTAAATAAATTAACAAATAGAGTATATTATATGGATTTTGTTCAACAAGGAGATAGACCAGTACTTG
>JBOFVP010000199.1:0-8481 GCA_051653165.1 Clostridium sp. | reverse complement strand
ATAATTTATTGCAACCACCTTCAGCTGCCCCTATGTACAATGATAAAGAAAATAACTCCGCTGTTTTACCTGATATTCTGCTTAAATAATTTTTAATAGATAATTTTTTGCAAAACCTTGAATTAAGTTGCTCTATTTCACCTAAACATATTCTAGACATAGATTTAGAATCAACCTTTATACTTTGTAGTGAAGCATTAGATGCTAAAACCTTAAAACATACACAGAATAAAAAATCACCTATATAAACAGCATAATCTTTTCCATATTTTGATTGTATTGTTTCTTGTCCACGTCTTAATTTTGCATCATCTATAACATCATCATGGACTAAAGTTGCCATATGAAGCATTTCAACTACTGCCCCTAAGCTTCTACTTCTTTCCGGATTATATTCCTCTCCAAAAGATGCTCCAATTACTACAAATGCTGGTCTTATCATCTTTCCACCTGAATTAATTAGCTCGTGTATGGAATTTTGTATAACCTTATCTTTACACTTTGTATTAGATAACATTATATTTTGTATTCCCTCTAGTTCTTGTTTTATATTTTCATACTTATCCCACATTTTATCCATTAACTATCACTCCTTATGACATTTTTAAAATACGGAATTTTAGACATATGAGATATTAATAAATTTGCTGTAATACCTATAAAAATTCCCGTTATGATTCCCACAACCGATAATACTGGTAAATATAATGTTACCCCAATGTTCTGAACTATTAATGAGGATATAATAATTTGTCCTACATTATGAAAAACAGCCCCCGTTGCACTAACACCAATAATAGATACCTTATCCCTCAATACTTCCTTTATTAATACCATAAATATAAAACTTAATATTCCACCAGTAGCACTATACATAAACGACGATAAACTTCCACCAAATATAGCTCCTAATGTTAATCTTAAAAATAAAACTAAAAATGCATCTTTTTTGCTTTCTAATGTGTACAAAGCTAATACTGTTACTAAATTTGCAAGCCCTAACTTAGCTCCTGGCGTAACAAATGGTACCGGAATCATATTTTCAAATATATGAAGTACCAATGCCTGAGCTACCAATAATCCTATATAAACTGTTTTTCTCGTCTTATTCATAGCTCCTCCTTAATATGAAAAGATTATATCATCTTCACTTTCACCTTTTATTTCAACCATAACCCTATTAGGTAGACAAACTATGTTTTGCCCTGGCTTGCTTATGTATTCAGGTGTCATACACACCTTATCAGGACATGTTGCATCAATCATAGTTAATGCACTATTCCTTATTTTTATTATATTAGTCCCATACTTCCCTTTAATCTCAATTGTTTCTTCTCCCTTATGAACAGATAACGGTATATTTTTATATAGTTTCCCACCTATAGTTATCTGTGCATATGTACTGTCATAATCTCCTTTTAATCTTGAGCCCAAGATAAATTCCGGCGTGAATGAAAATATTAATAAAATAACAATTAAAATAATATCCCACTTTTTAACCATAGAATTTCCTCCTAGCTTAAATTTCATCTTTAGTTTCCCCTCCTTTTTAAAATTTATTTTTCTAAAGTTCAAAGCAAAGCACATAAATCTTATGAGATTTGCTTTAATCTCTATTCTAGCTTAAATAGAGTAAAAAGGCATCTCAGAATGAGATTGCCTTTCCACCTATATAAATACTACTTTAAACCTTCAATATTCTTCTTGTAAGATGGTACTTTTTTACCCATCCAGAAGTTACCTGCCAAGTTACTTATCCACGGCATGACAAAGTAGTCTAATCCAAATGTTCTACCTGAACCATTCATTAAAGCGATTGAACCAAAGAAGAACCATAAGATTTCCCATCCAGCCATTGCACAAAGAATGAAGTTAATAACCATAACTGCTGATGCACCAGCTGATAAGAATGTAAATAGTCCAACTATTAAACATAATCCAATTCCTATTTCAGCAAGAACAACTATTCTTTGCATCCATACAGCAATTTCTGGTGTTGGCATAAATATCTTCATTATTGCTTCATAGAATCCTGGAACTTCACTAATGATTGGTGTTGGCCAATCTGAAGCACCTGCTTGTGAAGCTGACGCTAAAGCATCTGAAGCTGATGCAACTGCATCTGAAGCACCTGATGTAGCTGTTTTTAACCATTCAAATGGCATCTTAACATTTCCATCAACAACCCAGCTATCTGATCCTATCTTGATAGCATTAAAGAATCCACTAATTGAATCTGCTCCCCACATGTTATCCCATGAAGTTTGTCCAACTAATTTCTTTCCACCTTCTATTAACCAAAGAATACCTATGTATACTCTTAAAGGTACTTGCCATAATCTATTTCCTAGAGAAGCTAAGTGACCTCTCATTATTGATCTTCTATCTTCAATTCTAAAGAACTCATGTTGTAAATAATGATAACATGCATTAATATCATTTACACCCCATAAGTAATGAAGATTAACTAAGTGCTTCATTACCATTGCAATGAATCCTGATAACTTACATCCCATAAGGTTTGCAACACAGTATTTTCCTCCAATAGAAACCATGAATCCATGGTAAGCTGACTTAAACTTAGTAAGCTCGTCCTTCTTTTCTATTAAAGCAATTATATTTTTAGCAATAGTATCCCCTGTTTGTAAAGCAGCTTCAACTATTTGAGGTGTTCCTTTTCCTGCTTCCTCTTCAAAGTAGTTTAAATCTCCAACTACAAATACATCTTCTTTTCCTTCTGCTTGCATATATTCATTAGTTTGAAGTCTTCCTGCTCTTGCTGTTTCTAAACCATACTCTTTTACTTCTTGATTAGCTTGTATACCACAAGTCCATATTAAAGTATTAGTTTCGATTTGCTCTCCACTTTTTAATACTATTTTGTTTTCAGTAACTTCAACTATAGGTGAGTTCTTTAAAACTGTAACACCCTTCTTAGTCATATACTTTTCAGCCTTATCTGCTTGTTTTCTATCAAGCATGTTAAGTATTGTTCCCATTGCTTCAACAACAAGTAATCTTACTTCGTTCTCATCAACATTGTATTCTTTTGCAAGTCTTGACTTCCACTCTAAAAGTTCTCCAGCCATTTCAATTCCTGTGAATCCTGAACCTGCAACAACAAATGTTAACATTTCTCTTCTCTTAGCTTCATTTCTCTCAAATGCAGCTAATTCAAACATTCTTTGAATATGTTTTCTTATTCTCATAGCATCTTCAAATGACCATAAAGTAAATCCATTTTCTTTTACTCCTGGAACACCAAAGAATGCAGGCTCACTACCAGTACCAACTACTAAATAGTCATATGTAAATTCTCCATTAGTTGTTTTTACAACTTTTTTATCAGTATCTACATTTTCAATTAAGTCCTTAACAACATTAACCTTTGTTTTACCAAAAATCTTTGCTAATTCTACTTGTACTGATTCTGGATGAACTCTTCCCCCAGCAACTTCATGTAATTCAGTCATTAGTGTATGGAATGAATTCTTGTCTATTAAAGTAATTTCTACATTATCATTTTTCTTATACTTTTTAGCTAATTTCTTAGCAACATGTACGCCACCATATCCAGCACCAAGTATAAGTATTCTCTTCTTATCTGACATTAATACTCACCTCTAAATTTTTATTTTAAATATGTCGTTAAACATATAACTATCATTACGACAATGACCATTCTATATTTTTTTATACTGTCTGTCCACTATCTGTATGTAATATTTTATAACTCATTCATTTTAACTAAAGTTTTATTTTTGCGACACAATTCGACAACCGTGCCATTTTTTTATATATTAAATTAATGCTGAGATAATTTTTTCTTATATTAAATAAGTAAATCGAATAGCCATTCAAGTATTTTAGCAGTATAATAACTAAATGTGATATTATTAATATAGATTGATATTTTTTTAACTATTGTTAATATATTAATTCATTGGCTCATAATTATTTTATTAATTTTGAGCCTTTTTATTCTATTATGGTATAATATAGTTAATATTTTAGGAGGCTTACAAATGAAAAAAAATAAAAGTATATTTTTCTTAATATTTACTATTTTCTTTAGTTTTAATTTAATAGGTTGTAATTCAAATAAGGATGCTACGACATCTCCCCTTAAAGAGACAAATTATTTTATGGGTACAGTTGTAACTATTTCGCTTTATGATAAGCAAGACCAAAAAATACTTGATAAAGCCTTTGAACGTGTTAAAGATATTGAAAATACTGTTAGTATTAATAAGCTTGGGACTGAACTAGATAATGTTAATGATAATGCTGGAATATCACCTATAGCTGTTAGTGATACTACTTTTGATATTGTAAAACGTGGCTTGTACTATTCAAACCTAACTAATGGTTTCTTTGATATTTCAATTGGTGGTCTTGTTAAGCTATGGAGTATAGGTCTTCCAGAAGCCAAACTACCAACTCAATCTGAAATTGATGAGCAGCTTAATTATGTTAACTATAAAGATATAGAGTTAAACGAAACTACAAAAACTATTTTCCTTAAGAAAAATGGGATGTTGATAGACCTTGGAAGTATAGCAAAAGGATATGCAGCTGATGAAATTGCTAAAATACTTAAATCAAATGGTGTGAATAAAGCAATAATAGATTTAGGTGGAAATATTTTAACCATAGGTGAAAAAGCAAAAGATACACCTTGGAAAATTGGTATACAAAATCCTAATGAAAATAGAGGCTCTATAGTTGGTTCTATTAGTGTATCAGATAAATCTATTGTAACTTCTGGTATTTATGAACGTTATCTTGAAACTAACGATATAAAATATCATCACCTTCTGTCTCCATTTACTGGGTATCCATTTGATAATGATATTGCTGGAGTTACTATTATTTCTGATAATTCTATGGATGGTGATGCCTTATCAACATCAGTATTTTCAATGGGTACAACAGATGGACTTAAGTTTATAAACTCCTTAGATTATGCTGAAGCAATTTTTATTACTAAAGATAATAAAGTATATTTAAGTGAAGGTATAAACGATATCTTTACACTTACAAATACTAATTTTACTATAGTTGAAAATAACTAAAGAGTCCTATTTGGACTCTTTTTTACTTTTATAGTTTATTATATAAGATGCAAATACTACTGCTAAAATCCCACAAATAAGTTTTGTAAGAATATAAATTGTTAATATTTCTGGTGTTTCACTTGCAACATATCCCATTTGACCCCCAAATACATAAGCGCCCCCAACTGTAAATGCAGCACACATTACTTTACCTTTATCATCTAATTTATCGTATGCAGAAAATACAACTATAGCTGATGCCAAACTTCCTATAAATGCACTAATTGTATACCCATTTATCTTATATTTATTTTCTATCACCATAAATTTACTTGAAAATGTTCTCCTAATCCACTCAATCATAACATATGCTCCTCCTAGAAAAATTGATATTTTTCCAACTGTTATCATTGCTTCTTCTAATGGCATCATATTCTTAATTATTTCTATACCTAAAATAGATTGTATTCCTTGAAGAATAAACCCAAATAAACTTATAGCTAATATTGACTTACTTATAACATTGAATATTTTAATTGTTAACTCTTGCTTGTATACTAAGCCTACTGATAGAATTATTGCAATTATTATTATAGGAATCATATTGGTTATAATTGTTTTAATATTAATTCTTAACATTAATCCCCCTATAAATAATCCAAATGGTAATACTGCTACTCCACTTAATAATCCTGTGCATAAAAACTTTCTATTATGATCCTTAATCATTCCTAATGCTAACGGAAGTGTAAAGCTAATAGTACATCCTATCATTGATCCCATTAATACACCTGAAAAAATCATCATTTCATTTGATACTGCAATTTCTTTTGCAATATTTAATGCTCCCATATCAATAGCAAGAATACTAGATGAAAATATTGATGCATCTATTTTTATAATTTCTGCCACAGGAATTATGTATTTATTTATCATATCTCCCGCTATAGGAGTTAATGATATTATACCAATCATAGAGATTGCAAGCGGTCCCATATTATTTATCCCCTCTTTAAAAACCTGCCCTAGTTGAAATTTATTATTATTAAAATAATCAATTGCTCCTATTACAAAAAATATGGATATTATTACTAAAATTATATTATTCATTTTATCACCTGTTTATAAATATTTCCTTTTTAGTATATCATATGTAGTAAATAAACTCATTAAAAAGGCCCATTTATTATCAAATTGGCCTTTTTATATTTCTATTTTCTATAATAGAAAGTATTAATTTTATCTTTCACACTTACAACCATGTTGTTCTTTTGCACTTATACATTCACCTTCATAACAATCTACTTCTAACGGTAAATATCTTACACAAACATTATCTTTGTATACTTTTAATACATATTTTTTTTCTGGACATAAAGGTCCTAATAAAAATTGTCCATATTCATCTGTAAAAGTGTGTGTTAATGGGTATGGTAATTTACACCCTTCTGTTGCTTGCAATAATTTTACAACTGCATCAACTACTGGATTTCCACAGCTATCAACTACTGTTCCATGAATTACTGCCCTGCTTTCATCTGGTAATTTAATCATTGCCTCAATTTGTTCATTTGCCTTTGGTACTACTGCACATACTGCTACTCTACCACTCATATTTCTTTCCTCCTAAGATGTTTATAATATAAAATATGAGTAATTTCGTCTAAATGTGCAAAAATATTTTTTTATATTTATTTATTATCACTAACTAAACTTTTAACCCATTCTCCGCCCTTTAATCTTTTGTAACACGCTATTCCTTTTATAATCTCCTCCATAGTACATAAAGCATATACCCAGTGTACTGGTAACTTAAATATAAATGCACCTATAAATGCAAAAGGAACACCTATTAACCACATTGTTAAAGCTTCTATATAAAGAGAAGTTTTAGTATCTCCTCCCCCTCTTAATACTCCAACAATAACTATAATGTTATATACCCTTATAACCATTACTACTGCAGTAACATATAATATTGCTTTTGCTGATAATCTAACTTCTTCAGATACATCATATATAGAAACTATACCACTAGCAAAAATACATAGGGCTATTGATAAAACAACACTTATGATAAATCCTATTTTCAAAAGATTATTACCATATTTTTTTGCCCTATCTAATTGATTTGCTCCTACCTCTTTTCCTACAATAACTAATGTTGCACTTGAAATACCGAATACTATAACCATAAATAAATTATTTATAGTAGTTGCTATTTGTACTGATGCAATTGCTTGAGTACCTATTCTTCCATAAATAACATTATACATAACTGACCCTAATCCCCAACATGCTTCATTTAATAATACAGGGAAAATAGTGAATAATACTCTTTTCACAAATGAGAAATCAAAATCAAATAATTCCTTGAAACTACCTGCTAATGGGCTCTTTGTTAAGTAAACATGTCCTACAATTATTACACATTCAAGTATTCTAGCTATTAAAGTAGCTATTGCAGCCCCCTTAACTCCTAACTCTGGCGCTCCAAAATTACCAAATATTAATGCATAATTTAATACTGTATTGATACCTAATGCTATTGCACTAGCAATCATAGGTACTGTAGTCCTTTCAACACATCTTGATCCAAATGCATAATTAAAACTAATTGCTGTTAAAATGTAACTAATACTTAATATACTTAAATACTCTGCTCCTAGTTTTATTACTATAGGGTCCGTATTAAATATTGCCATTATACTAGTAGGAGATACTTGTGCCCAAATAGTAAATATAGCACCTACAATTACCCCACATATTATTCCGAATCCCATTAATCTTTTTATATTTTTTATATCTTTCTTTCCCCAATATTGAGATGTAAAAATACCTATTCCACTAAATAGACCCATAATCAATATGTTTAATAAGAAGAAATATTGATTAGCTATCCCTACTGCTGCAATTTCATTTTCTCCTAATTTCCCTATCATCATTGTATCAACAATATTCAGTGATGATGTTATTAAATTTTGAATTATTATTGGTAGTGCAATTATAAAGACCTTTTTATAAAAACTTTTTTCAATATTAAATACTTTTTTCATTTTGCCTCCTAATTTTATAATTTTCCAAATAAAAATAAGCCACTATAACAAAAGAGTTATAGTGGCTTTATTCACTTATTATAGTTTATTTTAAATTATTTGCATTGTCAATATTTAACTTGTAATTAAGCTATTTTGTATAATATACAATACCTATACTACCTGGTCCAACATGTAGCCCTATAATTGGTCCTATTGACTTAATTCTAACCTCACTTAATGAAAGGTCTTTTTTTAGATAGTCAGCTAACGATTGCCCTTCTTCTTCTGCATTAATATGATGAACTATTACTTCTCCAATTTCCTTATCCTTAGTATCATCATCTAAGCACTTTATAAGCCTTTCTATTGCTTTCTTTTTTGTTCTA
>JBOFVP010000198.1:0-17553 GCA_051653165.1 Clostridium sp. | reverse complement strand
TTTAGTCAATTCCATTCTGTTTCTCCTCTAACTCTTCATACCCTATATCTTGAAGAAAAATATTTGTAAACTTTCGAGCACCAGTTGAATTTAAGTGATCCGCATCATAGAAATATTCTAAGTTATTAGAAAATCTAATATCTTTTGAATAATCTAAGTATTTCACTTTAAAATCTAAGCTATCTAAAACTATTTTTAAATTATCTTCTAATCTTTTTTCTTCTACATCTTTATTTAAAAAACTATTATATGCATACGTTACAGGTGTTCTTACTAATACTGGCGTAAAAGCATTTTTTTTACAAAACATTAAAATTTGTTTTAAATAATCTCTATCTGTCTCTGGATTTTCAGAATGATTCAAATGCATATGTACAGTTAACTGTACATTTTTTATATTAGCTTTTGAAGAAACTCCTGATTCTTCTTTTGAAAAACACTTTATTTTATTATATACTGACCAAAAAAATCTATCTTCGCCTGTTAAAATTCCAAAATATCTACTTAAAAAATACTCTGAGAATCCAACTTTATAAAGTTCCTTATAAGAAAAATATTTAGAATATCTTTCATTATATTTTTCTAAATTATTTCCTTGATAAAAAGAGAATATTGTTATTGGAATAACTACAATTGAATTCTTTTGAAATCTGCTCTGATACTTCTCTAAAAATTTATAATCATAATAAAAAGGTTGAGCTGGTAATCCAAAATTAAATGCTTCTTTTTCCAACTCTCCCTCATATAAAAATGAAAATTGACCATGTGAAGATCCTAAATTAGCTATTTTTATTTTATTAGGTATATTATTAAATTTTTTAAACTCTTTTTTATTATAAACTCTACTTAAAAATAATAGTGATAAAACTATACTCATTGTAAAAGCTATTATTTTTATAATAATTTTATTTCTCATCTCTACTCCTATATAATCTAAAATTGAAAGTATATAAACTCACTATGCCCATATTTTCCTAAAAGTAAAGTTCCAAGCACAGATATATAATAAAAAATATATCTTATATAATTTGGAAGTTTATTAAACTTAAAACTTTTATTTGAGTATAGATGATAGATTTCTAAAATAGTTACTCCGAAAGCTAAAATAATTAAATCTGCAAGACTCATTCTAAAATTAAAGTTTCCTATTTCAAATTTAGAAAATACATTTAATATTTTACATATAATTTTTTTACTCTGATCTAAATTTTCAGCTCTAAAAAATATCCAGGAAAAAGTTACAAGGCTAAATGTTACTATCGTGTTTATAAAATCCTGAGCTCTTTTATTAACTTTTAACAATCCAAAAAACTTAAGTTTTTTATTATAAGTTATTCCCTCTATTACTTGATAAAATCCATGTAGAACTCCCCATATAATAAAATTCCAACTAGCTCCATGCCAAAGACCACTTATTGAAAATACAATCAAAATATTTCTATATCTCTTTATTGTTGAAACTCTACTTCCTCCTAAGGGTATATATAAATATTCTCTAAACCAAGTCCCTAAAGATATATGCCACCTTCTCCAAAATTCACCTATCGACTTTGAATAGTATGGCGTATCAAAGTTTTTCATAAGTTCTATTCCTAATACTCTAGATGCTCCTCTTGCTATATCTGAATACGCTGAAAAGTCACAGTAAATCTGAATTGAAAAGAATATCGAAGCTATAATAACACTTATAGAAGGGACATTATCTAAATTGCTGTAAACATTATTTACTAAAAGTGCTGCTCTATCTGCGACTACTACTTTCTTAAAAAATCCAATAAGAATAAGTAGCAATCCTGATTTTAAATTTTCATATTTAAATCTGGTTTCTTTTTGTAACTGCGGGAGTAAATTTGTTGAACGCTCTATTGGCCCAGCGACAAGTTGAGGAAAATAAGATACAAACAAAGCATATTTTCCAAAGTTCTTTTCTGGTTTTATATCTCCTCTATAAACATCCATAGTGTAGCTTAAAGCTTGAAATGTATAAAAAGATATTCCTACTGGCAATAAAATATTTAAATTACTGATTGAATAATCTCCTCCAAATATTGAAAATATACTCTTTAAATTATTATTAAAGAAATTAAAATACTTAAAGAAAAATAAAATTGTTAAATTTATAAAAAAGCTCATAAAAACTGCTTTCTTTTTATATTTTTCATTTTTTATCATAATTCCACTTACATATGTCACTACTGTCGAGAATAACATCAATAATGTATACTGTATATTCCAGCACGCATAAAAATAGTAACTCGCTATTAATAACAATATCCATCTATACTTTGAATTTGTACAAAAGTATATAAATACTATAACAGTATAAAAAATTAAAAAATTTATTGAATTAAAATTCATCTACTTTCCCCTTGATTTTATTAAACCTACACTTATATATTTAATTTAATAACATATTATTAGTTTAAAGTTTAAAGTTTTTAATTTCATACTTTACCTTATTTCTAATTTTAAATATTACTTTCTTAACTTTTCTAGAAATTTGTATTGTACTTTTAGTTAAATTAGAATATTCTTTATTTGATTCATTTAGCTTTTTATTCATAAATGATTTCATATTTTCAGTTAACCATTCTTCTTTTTTTATATTAGTTTTATTTCTTAACTCTGCATAGTATGGTGTTTCTAACTCTGGTATGATCCCTAATGATAAAAAAGCATGTCCATTATAGCAATGTGGTAGTTCACAATTATATCCAATTGCTTTCTCCTTTAATGCTTTATTTGGATTTAAGTATATATTATCTATATTTTCACCACAATAACACTGCTTTAACTCACCAGTTACTAGATTTAGATAGTAACTCCATTTACCTGCATAACAAAACTCTTTTCTTTTCTCATAGAAAATTTCTGTTTTAAATTCAAATAATTCTGAATTAAAGCTTTTCCATATATTTTTAAAATCATCAAATGAATACTCAGACAATATATCTATATCCTTTTTTCTATCATCTCTACCTATTGTTATATGGCAATCTACTCCTAAATATTTTTTACATATTTCTTTAATATCTTCAATTTCCTCTATAGCTTCATCATTTGAAGTTAATTCAACAGTGTAAGAGCATCCTGCCTTTTTAACCTTCGTTATATTATTAAAATAATCTTCAATTTTATTTAATCTTTTTAATTCTAAATAATGAAAAGAAAACTTAAAAAATAATTTTTCTAACAATTCTTTTGGCATTTTTACAATTTCATCAAATCGATTACTTAAAGTTCCATTTGTGACAATCATAATATAATGTCCTTCATCTAACTATTTCTATTATTTCTTCAACTAATAATGTTTCTCCACCAGCACAAAAATTGAGTAAGCATTCTCCACCTAGTCTATCTTTGGATAAAGCTAATCTTATTTCTTTTGGTGTATTTTTAAATTTAGCTAATTTACTATTAAATTTTCTCTTTTGAGTAATATAGCAATAATGACATCTTAAATTACAAGCCTCTGTTGGTATATAACAATCTATATATTTTTTCATTTTATTCTTCTATTACCACCTTTTCTACTTTCTCTTTTAATAAAAATTTATCTTTTTTTATATTTTCTTTTACTTGCATATATTTTTTTATTATTACTTCTACATCGTCATCTTCAGTCATATAGTGAACATAATCAAGATGCTTAAACCATTTTATACCCTCTTTTATTTTATGATCTAATGATTTAAAAACAATAACAGGCGTATTAGTTATTACAGAAAATATAACTCCATGAAATCTATCAGTTATGTTTAATTTAGAACCTGATATTTTTTTCAATATCTTTTCAACCTCATAATCTCTTGTTTTTTTATTTACGCCATAATTCACTGTTGTATCTGTAATTTCATAATTTATTTTATTTTTATCTAATATATTTTGAATTTCTTTAATTTTTTTATCAGATAATATTTTTTCTTTGTCTCTTCTTATTGTAAAAACAACATTTTTTCTTTCTTGAGTCATTTTATCCAAATAATAATCCTCTAGATAAAGTACACTGTCTGGAGCTTTTAATATATTATTGTTATTAAACTCTTTTTTGGCAAAAGAATAACTTTTTTCATCTCTAGCTATTATTGTTAAATTTTTATGCTCTGAAGCTATTTTTTTACTTATAGATAACTCTTTTCTTCCATCTTCATCATCTGAAAATGATAAACTTTGTGGCATTATTACAATTTTATTATTCGGAAATCTTTTAATTATATCTCTTCTTTGATTTTCTTCCCATGGATAAAGATTTCCAAAATTTCCTCCACCGACTAAATAAATCATATCATTACTATTTACAATTGATTTTATATCATTTTTCCTTTCATTATATTTATTAAAAGAAAACTCTAAGATTCTATTTTTTGGATATTTATCTTTTAAAATTTTATTAATTGCTATTGTAATTGCATGATCACCTAAATTACCATGTTCTGGCGTTGATAAAAAAATTATCTTAGTTTTTTTTCTATAACAACACTTCATCAAAAAAAAGTTAAAATTTTCTAATTCATATTTTAATTTATTCTTTATTAAATTCAACATTCTATTTTCTCCTATAATTTTATTCCAAATTTTATTTTTTCGATATATTTAAATATTTTTAAAAACCATATTTTATCTTTGAAATTCATATCTAAATTAGACATAATTATAAAATGTTCTTTTAGATATACAAATTTATATTTTGAAACTACCCCTGTATACCAAAAATAAAGATATTTATTCATATATTTCAATTCTCTATTAGTTGAAATTAACTTACTTAATTCTTTAACTATATAAATATATGCTAATATATTTTTTATCCCTCTAGTATGCATTATACTTCCTTCTCTTTGACGATAATAATAAAAATATTTATCTACCAATTTTACTTTTTTTGCTTTTGAAAAAACAATTGGAGTAAATAATTCATCCTCATGCAATAATCCTTCTTTAAATCGAATATTATTCTTTTTTAATAACGATGTTAGATAAATATCATCCCATACTTCCATTCTGTAACAGTTAGTTTTAAATGAAAGTTCTAAAAATTCATTTCCTGTAAGAATCTCACTATTAATAATTTCCTCTGATCTATAAAATTTTTCTAAATTTCCATCTTTATATTTAATTGCTGTTCCTACAATTATATCTAACTCTAATTTTTTGCCTATGTTAAAAAATTGTTCATATTTTACTGAATCAATAAAATCATCACTATCTATAAATGATATATATTTTCCTTTGGCAATCTCTAAACCAGCATTCCTTGCTGAGGAAAGACCTCTATTTTCTTTATTTATTACAATCGTTTCATTTGGATAATTTTTTTTATATTCTTCAGCTATTTTTAAACTTCCATCTGTGCTTCCATCATTCACCAAAATTATCTCTTTTTTTATATTCTTTATTAAAAACAATGATTCTAAACAATCTTTTAAATATTTTTCTACATTATATATTGGAACAACTATTGATAATTCAATCTCCATAATCTACCTTTTCCTTTTTAATTTTAATAAATATAGATATAAATTCGGATTAATTTTTAAAATAATTAACACTATTTTTTCTTTCAAATTATTATTTTTTGAAAATAAATTAAACCAAAAACAACTATTAAGAATTTTAATACATTTATAAAAATCTTTAAAATTATTACTTTTTAATTCATTTTTAATAAAATAATTTATATACCTTTGTGATTGATAAATTAAATTCTCATTTATAATATTTTTATTTTTTGTATATATTTCTTTATATTTTTCATTTAAAAAATTTTTTCTTTCATATAAAACATTCGTAAAATCTATTGTCAACTTTTTTGAAACTTCTCCTACAGTACTATCTTCTCTCTGCAAATAATTATACTTCGATTCACCCAAAGTTATTACTCCATTAGAAACGTGGATTATTTTATACATTAAATCTATATCTTCAAATATTATCCCCTCTTTAAATCTAAACTTGTTAATCAAAGAACTTTTAAATAAATTAGCCCAAAAATAATTACCATATAATTTATGTTTGATTAATTCTTCAATTGCCTTATCTGTATTTAAATACATCTCACAATGTTTAGAAAAGTTTTTATAAATATTTTCAGTTATAAAACTAAATCCTATATTGGCAATATCTTTGTTACTTTTTAAAATTAAATTATATAAAGTTTCATACATGTCAGGCTCGATCCAGTCATCGCTATCCACAAATCCTATATATTTTCCTTTTGCTATATCTAATCCTAAATTTCGAGCTGATGACTGCCCACCATTTTCTTTATGAATAACTACTACTCTTTCATCCTCTTCAGCATATTCATCACATATTTTTCCACAATTATCTGGTGAACCATCATCTATTAATATTAACTCAAAATTCTTAAATGTTTGAGCTAATATAGAGTCAATACACCTTCTCAAATATTTTTCAACTTTATACACTGGTACTATTATGCTTATTTCAGGCTGCATTATCTTTTCACCTCATCTATATTTGAATACTCTTTTTTCAATAAGCCTTTCTCTAACTCATATATTCTATTACATCTCTTTAATGAACTTAATCTATGAGCTATCATTATTAGTGTCTTTCCAGAAGATAGATTATACATCTCATCCATGATTTCTCTTTCTGTATTATCGTCAAGAGCTGATGTTGCTTCATCTAATACCAATATCTCTGGATCTTTATAAAGAGCTCTTGCAATACCTATTCTTTGTTTTTGACCACCAGATAGCATAACTCCAGCATCTCCAACCTTAGTATTCACACCCTCTTTTTCACTTAAGAAATTCCAAATTTTTGCTTTCTTTAGCACCTCTATAACTCTCTCTTCATTATAGTCTGCACCAAAAGCAACATTTTCTGAGACTGTTCCATCAAACAGATATATCTCTTGAGGAATATAACCTATTCTCTCTCTCCAAGCTTTTAAATTATCATTAGTTAACTTTACTCCATCAACGATTATATCTCCAGACAGTGGTTTATATAATCCCATTAAAATATCAACAAGAGTCGTTTTTCCAGAGCCAGA
The DNA here is from genome assembly GCA_051653165.1 of Clostridium sp. GTDB lineage: Bacteria > Bacillota > Clostridia > Clostridiales > Clostridiaceae > Clostridium. Next base: position 10,529 of record JBOFVP010000198.1, on the reverse strand, counting down.
TTCTCCTATAAAGGCAACACTTTCACCTTTGTTTATTTTTAAAGAGATATCGTTTAAAATAAGAGTTCCCTTTTTATATTGGAACTTTAAATCTTTAACCTCTATTTGAGAATTAAAATCTAGCTTTTCATCTCCTAAATTTTCTACTTCATAACTTAACTCCTCTTTTATTCTTCCTGGAACCGGAGCTGTAAAAGCAAATCCTTGAAAAATTCCTACTATTCTAATTATAGACGGTAACATTCTATATAGAGATAAAAAAAATAGAGATACTATTGGAAGAACTTCACTCATTCCTTCCTCTCCATATTTCATTATAGAGAAAAGTACTATACTTACAATCATAAAAAATCCACTAAACTCTAGCATTGATTTAGGTAGTGGTGTTAATACAGCTTGTTTTATAGCTATCTCATCATTTTTCTCTAATGCATCATCATAACTTTTTTGAATACTATGATGATCTCCTTGAAGCTTTACAAACTTATAGTTCGAAAATACAGAGGTCACTACTTTATAAAAAGTTCTACTTCTTCCTTCTCTTATTTTCCCTAGCTTTTTTGAAGTTTTTATAACTACATTTTTTATTATAACTATATTCAATCCTAAGAATAGCGACATTGAAAGAGTTAATCTCCAATTCACATACAACATAGTTATATAAAGTAATAGCATTATACAGCCTTCACTCACTAAGTTTGCTATATTTTGAAATATTCCAACCAACATTCCACACTCTTGTGTTATAACTCTTGTGAACTCACTACGATTTTTATTCACATAATTTATATATTCAAAATCCAAATATGTTTTAAATAATCTATTTGAATACTTTCTATTTAAACTTCTAGACATATTAGTAGAGTAATAGTTATATGCTAACGAAACTATATTTTTAAAAATAAATATACCTATTATTCCCAATCCAAAGTATAATATAAATTTTTTATAATCTGACTCAACTATATTTTCATAAAAATATTTTAAATATTTATTTTTCTGTATATTACTTGGATCACTCACAACTCCCATAAATGGAAATAACATAGTTATTCCAAATACCTCTGTTATTGATACTACTAAAGAAAAGATAATAGAGATTCCTATTACTTTTCTATCACTTTTATCAAAAATCTCATTAAGTTTTCTTAACATCTTATCCTCTCTTAAAAATATTTTTTATTTCTTTTCCAATTCTATAAATAATGCAATACAATAAAGGAGACTGTAAAAATAAACTTATTTTTATATCTTTTTCTTTTCTTAAAAATTTATTCTCTTGAAAAATTACTTTTATATTTTTTAATAATTTTCTATTTTTAAAAATTGTTTTTTCATTAACAATTTCTATAGCTAAACCATGAGAATACCCCTGTGCACCCTTTATTACTTGATTTTTATATCTATTGTCAAGATAATTATATAAGTCTATTGAATGGTATAAATTATCTAATCTTTTAAATGATATTCCGGAGGTTGTTATTGATTCTTTTCTATGAAAATAAATATATTTTTGTTCTGTTGTATATACTAATCTCTCTATTTGATTATATAATTTAATCATAAAAATTACATCTTCTGATATCATTCCCTCTTTAAATCTTAATTTATTTATTTTTTTTGTTTTAATTAATTTTGTACATAAAGAAAAATTAAATTCTCTATTATAATGAGCATCTAAAATGTTAATTTTACCTTCGTATAATTTTATTTTTTTTTCATTAAATCGTTTTACTATATCTTTTCCTTCATATAAATTTAACGCCTTACAACTTACAATATCTGCATCATTATCACAACATAAATTATATAATACTTCATACATATTAACTTCTATCCAGTCGTCACTATCAACAAAACCTATATATTCACCTTTAGCTATGTCTAAGCCTGCATTTCTCGCTGAAGATAAGCCACCATTTTCTTTATGAATGACTTTTATTCGATTATCTTTTTTTGCATATTCATCACAAATCTCTCCACATCTATCTGGAGAACCATCATCTACTAATATCAATTCAAAATCTTTAAATGTTTGATTTAATATTGAATCAATACATTTTTCTAAATATAGCTCTACTTTATATACTGGTACTATTATACTTATCTTAGGGTTCATCTTTCTCCTCATTTTATATTTTTAAATTATTAACTATTATTTTTTTTAACTTTTCATAAATATCAAATTCATCAGCACTACAAATAACACCATTATATCCATCTATAATTTGTTCCTTTGCTCCTGTAAAATCTGTTGTCAAAATTAATTTATTTAAAACTTTAGCCTCTGCCAATGCTATACAATATCCTTCATGTCTTGATGTTTGAACGTATATATCTGCCATTTTTAAATATGGATATGGATTAGCTTTTGAACCTAAAAAAGTAACAAATTTTTCTAAATTTAACTCTTTAACCAATTTTTGATAATACTCTCTATCCAATCCATCACCTATAAAATACCAGTGTGCATTCACATCATCTCGAATTAATCTATTTAAAGCTTTTATTCCTAAGTCTTGCCCTTTTTCTATTCCAAGCCTTCCTAAAGTAACTATTTTTAAAGTGTTGTCAGAAATATCTAAATCTTCTATTTTCTCTTCAGATAGTTTTAATATTAACTTATCATCAACAATATTTTTAAACACTTTAACTTTATTATTTGAAATTTTTAATTTCAATAATAGTTTTTCTCTTCCTTCTTCTGAAACTGTAAAAACTTTATCAAACTCTTTATAAAGACGCTCATAAAATTTAATGTTCATATTTATTTTCGAAGGATCAAAATGCATCCACGCAATTTTTTTTCTTGCATTTAGATTATTTAAAATATAATAATCTATTATTTCAGTCGGACTTGCATAGGAAATTGCAATATCATAACTTTCATTTTTTTGAGGTATATCTTTCCCCAGTTCTTTATAGTAAAAAAATCTATCTTTCAAATACTTTGACAAATAATATGAAAATATAAATCTAATAACTTTTAAATACCTCTTTTGATTTAAATATTTTTTTAATATGTCATAAGGCGAATTCATAATTACTAATTTTATATCTTTATACCAATCTACTTCTTCAACTTTTATATGCTCAGGTAAATGATTTAAAAATCCACCTTTTTTTTCTAAGAGAAGAAGAGTTATATCATAATTTTCTTTTGGTAAATATTCTAACAAGGATAAAAATGATTTTTCAACTCCACCAATATTCATGGTGCTTAGCATAAATAAAATTTTCTTTTTCATTTTTTACTCCTATCTCTTTAATAACTCATTCACACCTTTAAATATAGCTTCTGAAGAGTAATCAACTATTTTACTATTTTTATTTTCTTCTAGTTGCTCCAAAGCTCCTGTAAATTTTGTTGCTACTATTGGTTTATTAAAAACCAAAGCTTCTGCTAGAGTTATACAATATCCCTCATATCTTGATGGCTGAATATAAATATCGCACTCTTTCATATATGGATAAGGATTAGTTTTAGTTCCTAAAAATAGAACTCTATCTTCTATCTTTAGATCTCTAGCTAATTTTTCACAATAACCTCTAAAAGCTCCATCTCCTATAAAATAAAGTTTTGCATCTACTCCAGAATCAATCAATCTCTTTAAAGCCTCTATTGCTAAATCCTGTCCTTTTTCTTTTGAGATTCTACCAACTGTTAACAATCTCAAACCTTTGTAACCATCAGAAAATCCTTTATGAGAACCTAATCTTAAAATTTCATCCTCTAAGATCACATTATAAGCAACACTTGTTTTAGATTTTAAATCTGGAAATACTTCATCAAATTTCTGCTTTGCATCTTTAGATACTATTTTTATTTCATCGAATCCTTTATAGATTTTATTTATAAGTTTTTTATCTAAACCTATTGTTGTAACATCAAAATGTATCCACCCTATTTTCTTCTTAGCTTTTACTTTTTTTAAAATATAATAATCTATAAGTGACATAGGACCTGCATAGGCAATAGCTTCATCAAACTCTTGCTTATATTTAGGATATTTTGAAAAAATATTTTTTAATAGAATCTCTCTACTTCCTAATAATCTTGTTCCTAAGAATACTAAAAAATAATAAATCCCTTTCAAAAACAAACCATCTTTAAAGAAATTCATAAGGATCTCTTTTGGTGGATTATTAAAAAGATACTTAACTCTTGGATAATTTTTTAAATAATCTACTTCTACCCATTCTGGTATCTCTTCTAAAAAGCCACCAAACTTTTCTAACATTAAAATGGTTACAGAATACTCTTCTGGTGAAATTGTTTTCAATTGATTTAAAAGAGCTTTTTCAACCCCACCAACATTCATATTTATAACCATGAATAGCACTCTCTTTTTCATTTTACTCCTCTATTAATTTAAGAAACTTTTCATATTCCTCTAAATTCCCTTTTTTTTCACTCTTTAAATATCTTATAATCTCTTTTCTTAACTCTTCGTTATTAACTAACTCTAAAATTCCATTAGCAACACTTTTACCATCCATCTTTGTCACTATTCCATTTTTTCCTTGAACCATTTGATTGTATACTGCATCAAACTCTGTCGTAACAACTGGAATATTTAATATTCTAGCCTCTGCTATTGCCAATCCAAATCCTTCAAACCTTGAAGTCTGAACATAAATATCGCTATTTTTTATATATCCATAAGGATTTGAGGTTATCCCCAAAAGAATAAATCTATCTTTCAAGTCATATTCAGCAATCTTTTTTTTAATTTCATCTTTTAAAGGACCAACTCCTAAAACATACCATTTAAAATCTAAACCAGATTTTTTTAATATTTTAGCTGCTTCTAAAGCTATATCATACCCTTTTTGATTTGCAAGCCTTCCTATAGTAAGTAACTTTAAGTTGGCTTGTGGTTTATAACTTTCTCCTATTTCTGCCATTTTATTTATAGTTTCAGGATTGTTTATATCATAAATCGTAGTTATTTTACTTTTAAACTCTGGAAAAACATTTCTAAAAATCTCTTCTGCTGAATCTGAAACAGTTACAATCTTATTAAATTTTTCATACTTTGATTTCTGATATTTCTTTTCATCTCCAAAAAGTTCATAACTTACATTTACCCAAGCAAATTTTTTCTTAGCTTTTACCTTATCTGCAACATAGAATGTTGGTACTCCTTGAGCGTATGCTACAGCGATATCATAATTTTTTAAAGGACTTTGTATACTCCTTTTACTAAACTCCCAAAACAAACGAGCTTTCTCTCTATTGCCATAATTTTTCTGTCTTAATTTTAAAGAAAAACCTAGTCTCGAATATATATAATTAAATTTTAGATTTTTCAAAGATTTCAAAACGAAACTTTTTAAAGGTAAATCACTATATTCTATATATTGAAAAGGAGATAATAGATTGACCTCTTTAGGCAATAAACTCTCTAACTCTCCACCATAACCTATAAGTTGTAAATCTACAGAATACTCTGAATAATCTATCAACGATAGTAGTGTTAATAAGCTTTTTTCTGCCCCTGCACAATGTAAGGAGTCAATTACAAATAATATCTTTGTTTTCATCTCTCTCCCTTGAAAAATAATAATCTAGGATTAACTAAAAGTAAAAATAAAATAGTTATATGTTTTAAATTTTGTTTATTCGTAGAAAATATTTTTTTTCTATTTTTTAAGTGTTTTTTTATAAATAATAAATACTCTAATTTTTTATCTTTTTTTTCATCAGTAGATAATATATAAAAAATGTTATCTACTATCCAATATAAATATCTTTTGTAAATCTCTTTAAGTAAATTTTCAGATTCATCTTTCGTCAATTCTAAAATTTCTTTCCAATGAATAAAGGCATCCAATCTTTTTGCATTATATTTTTTTGTTAAAATACTATTTTCTCTATAAAAATACACGTACCCAACATAATCTATGTACGCAACATTTTTTGCTTCTAAAAAATATTTATATGTAGTTGCCATATCTTCGTGAATCATTCCTTTTGGAAATTTGTACTTCTTTACAAAATCTGTTTTATACATTTTTCCAGCAGCAGAAAACCTATATAAGTTACCTCTAAACATTTGAATTAAAGACTCTTCTCTTGAATAAATATTTTTTGAATAGTGATTTAAATTTTCTATTCTTGGAATATCTCTTACCATTCTACATACTGCAATATCTACATCTGATTGTTCTATGCAATCTTTTAAAACTTTACAGTAATTTTCTGTTATATAGTCATCACTATCAATAAAAATAAGATACCTACCTCTGCTTTTTTCAACACCTATATTTCTAGCATCACTAAGTCCACCATTTATTTTATTATAAAGCTTAAATCTTGGATCCAACTTTATATATCTATCACATATCTCGTCGCTAGAATCTGTAGATCCATCATTAACTAAAATAACCTCAAAATTTTCAAATGTTTGAGCTAAAATGCTATCTAAACACTGCTCTAAATATTTTTCTACATTATATACAGGTACAACTATACTTATTTCAGGAATCATTTTATCTTCTCCAACTTCTCTCTAAGAACTGTTGAAGATGTTCCTTTTGTATATGGGAAGTAAACTACCTCTACCCCTACCTCTTTAAACCTCTTTTCAACCTCTAAGAATAAACCATTCCCTCTCCAGTCATCACCAACAAACATAACATCAAAGCCATATTGCTTATATGCTGAGTATTTATCTCTACTTTCTTGAGGAACCACTTCATCTACATATTTTATAGCTTCTAAAATCTCTCTTCTCTCTTCATAACTTACTATTGGAGTTTTATTTTTATATTTTTCTACAAGCTCATCAGTACTCACTCCAACTATCAAATAATCACAGTTTTCTTTTGCTCTTTTTAATATATTTAAATGTCCAACATGAAACATATCAAATACACCTGTTGTATAACCGACTCTTCTCTTCATCTATTACTCTCCTTTACATATACTTTGTATCAGATTAGCAACTCTTTCAGAAGCTTTTCCATCTTCATAGCTACCTACTCCTTCTAAAAATTGCTCTAAATTATCTCTATAATAACTCTCATCAAATTCTAATATTGCTTTATTTAAAGCCTCATTATTTAAGACTGATTCAAACGGTAATTTATGTATATCAAAATATAATCCTCTATCGCTAGATGTATACTCATATAAATCTGGTGTGTATAAAATACATGGCTTTTTAGTTATTGAAAAATCAAACATAAGTGATGAGTAATCAGATATTAAAAAATCTGAAACTCCTAGAAGTTCTTGAATATCATCATACTTTGTAACATCTAGTATATTTTCATCTTTTATATTTGAAGATAAATTGATAAGGTGTGGATGTAATCTCAATAAAATTTTCCATTTCCCACCAAACCTTATTTTTAAACTGTCCAATAACTCAGCATAATTCAAATTATACACATCTAAGCTATTACCTTTTCTAAAGGTCGGAGCATAAAGTAAAACTTTTTCATCCTCTTTCACTCCTAGACTATTTTTTATCTGCTGTTTCTCTTTTTCTGTAATATTAAATAAAAAATCATTTCTAGGAGTTCCACTTTCTAAAATAACTCCATCATACCAAAATGCTCTTTTAAAGATTTCTGTACTTTTTTTACAACCTGAAAGTAAATAATCTATTTTTTCAGAGTCCTCTTTTGCTTGAAGAAGGTACTCTTTTGGCAAAGAGTTTTCAGCATCTTTTTCAATCTGCTTTAATCTTAAAGAGCTGTGCCAAGTTTGAATATACTTTTGATTTTTCCTTTTTTTAAAGTCACGTGCCGTTCTAAAATTTGTAACTATAACCTTTGATGTCGCTAAATTATAAAAATAAGCTAAACTCATATTTTTTACAACCTTTACTCCATCTAAGTTATATTTTTCAGGTGAATTTAACACCCATACAAGCTCTAAATTGGAATTGGTTTCTTTCAAATACTTACTTATATATTTTGGATTACATCCATAATTAGCACCATAGCTAGAATAAAACATACATCTATTTCTTTTTATAGGAAATAACTTCATTAACTCTACTATTGAACTTTTTAATATATTTTTTATCATAAATCAATCCTTTTTAAACTTTGATCTTTTTTTAATAACCCAATCTTTTTTAAAACTTTATTTAAAAATATTGGTAACATATTTAATTTAGGATTTATTTTAAACATTACTAATTGAGCTTTAAGCCAAATATCATCTAAGCTTAAATATATATCTTCATAATTATTTAAAATACCTTTTTCAATATTTTGTCTATAAATAGAAAACTCTTTTTTTCCTAATTTTGTTATAATATTGTAGTGTAAGATTGATGTCTTAAAAATTAATTTTAATAATTCAGTTTTTAATTCTGGATAAAATTTTTCAATGAAAAAGTACCTTTCATTTAATCCCTTTATTATATCTAAATTTCTAACACTATAGGTTGAAACTATACTATCCTCTCTTTGAACATAGTGCCACAAAGGTTTATGTACTATTGTATACCTTTTAACATTTTTCATTACATCATGAGCCCAAAATACATCTTCAAAAAGCACTCCTTTTTTGAAAAATTTATTTTTTATTAAACTTGTTCTATAAAGTTTTCCCCAAGCAAAATTTTTGACTCTTTCATTTATAACTAGCTCTTTCATTAATTCAAAATTTTTAAGATTTATACTTTCATCTATTTCTTTATAATATCGATTATCATATAAAACATAGTTTTCAAAACTATAATAAAATCCAATCTGAACAACATCACTTCTATTTTTTAAAGCCACTTTTAAAAGTGTTTCCACACAATCTTTTAAAATCCAATCATCACTATCTAAAAAAAGAGTATACTCACCTGTTATATACTTCATTCCATAATTTCTAGCATCAGATAAACCACCATTTTTTTTGTGATAACTTTTGACTCTTTCATCATTTTGAGCATATTTATCACAAATCTCTCCACATCTATCTGGTGATCCGTCATCTACCAATATTACCTCTAAGTTTTTATATGTTTGATTCAAAATAGAATCAATACACCTTTCTAAATATTTTTCAACTTTATAAATAGGAACTACTATACTTACTTTCGGTTCTGTATATTTAGAATAACTCATACAATCTCTCTAGCTCCTTTTCATTACTAAAATCTGTTTTACTACAATGGTTTTCTAATCTTTTTAAAATATCTCTATCTTTATAAAGAGTCTCTATTTTATCCGCTAATCCCTCAGGACTTAAATCGGTAATAATCCCATCTACTCCATCTTTTACCTGACTAGAAGCTGTTGGATAGTTAGTTATTAAAACTGGTTTTCCCAATATCTGTGCTTCAGTTACTGTTACAGCCTTTCCCTCATAACGAGATGGCTGAACATATAGATCACATCTTTTCATAAATGGATATGGATTCTCTCTTTTTCCAAGTAGTATAAAGTTATTTCTAAGTGAGTACGCCTCTATCAATCTTTTTATCTCGTCCTCATCTCCACCATAACCCACAACATACCACTTTATATCCTGATAGCCTCTTTTTTTTAGAATTCTAAGAGTCTCTACAGCTATATCAATTCCTTTTGCATATGAAAACCTTGCAACTGAAAGAAGATTAAAGTTTTCTGAATCAAAAGGTATTCTCTCACTAACTTTATCAGACATCTCTTTTATAAACTTAGGTGACGTTATATTCTCTATCACTCTACATTTCGAAGCTAAAGTGGGATATATTTTTAAGAAACTATCTAAACAATCCTCTGAAACCGCAATTATATAATCATATCTCTCCCAAGTTTTTAAATCTAACTCTCTATCTGGATTTATTTTCGAGTAATCTGTATGTATCCACGCAATCTTTACTTTTGCATTCACTTTATCCAATACAAAGTCATGAGGCCATAAATAACTTATAGCAACATCATACTTTTTATCTACTTTTCTAAAATATTTTTTACAGTATCTCCACATAAGTTGCATCTGATAAGTATCATCAAACCCCTTTTTTATTCCTGATTTCCCAACAAATTTTGCACGTACTCTTTCAAAAGCCAAGTGTGGCATTCCAGAACGAGCTATTGTCCCTATCCCTTTTCTAATAGTACTGTAACTTTTATTTTGAGGTAATAGATTAACCCCTGCTGGTATATACTGTAAAAATGGTCCCGTATGATTATAAAGAAGCAAATCTACCTCATGCTTTTTATAGTCAAAATTATTCAACATACTTGCTAAACTTCTTTCAACTCCACCTATCTCCATATCATAAGAGGCTATCAATACCGACTTCATCTCTCTCCTCCATAAACTCTATCTAAACTTTTTAATATACTATCCAAATCATATTCTTTCTTTACAAAAGCAGTATCTATCTCATTAGACGTTATATTTCTTCTTCTTTTTATACGCTCTAATATCTTTTCTGCCCAAAACTCTGCTCCTAGATTTAAATCATACTTTTCTAATAATCCTATCTCTAAATCAGTTTCATCTTGAATCGCAGTTGATGCTATACAATGCAATCCCGAACTTTGAGCTTCTAAAAGTACCAATCCAAATCCCTCATATTTTG
>JBOFVP010000197.1:0-1086 GCA_051653165.1 Clostridium sp. | reverse complement strand
CTTCTTGTCCTATTACCCTATTTTTCAAGTCATCTTCTAATCTTAATAGCTTTTCTCTTTCACCTTCTAAAAGATTTGTAACAGGAATTCCAGTCCATCTTGATAAAACCTGTGAAACCTCTTCTTCTGTTACTTCTTCCTTTAATAATGCACCTTCATAATTTTCTTTTACTTCAATTTCTTTGTTTTGAATTTCTTGCTCAATGGCTGGTATTTCACTATATTGAATTTCTGCTGCTCTATTATAGTTATACTCTCTTTGTGCCTGTTCAAGCTCTCCTCTTGCATCATCTAGCTTTGCTTTTAAATCTCTTAAGGATGTAATTGCTTCCTTTTCCTTTTCAAACTTTGCTGACATTTCATCATTTTTAGTTTTAAGCTCTGCAATTTCCTTTTCTAAATCAACTAGCTTCTTTTGAGAACCCTCATCCTTTTCCTTTTGAAGTGCTTCCCTTTCAATTTCTAATTGGAATAGCTTTCTTCTAATTGTATCTAACTCTGTTGGTAGGGAGTCAATTTCTGTTCTTATCATTGCTCCTGCTTCATCAATTAAGTCAATTGCCTTATCTGGTAAATATCTATCTTGAATATATCTATTAGAAAGCTTACCTGCTGCAACTATGGCAGAGTCATGTATTCTAATTCCATGGTGGATTTCAAATCTTTCCTTTAACCCTCTAAGAATTGAAATTGCATCCTCAACTGATGGCTCATCAACTATTACTGGTTGGAATCTTCTTTCTAATGCCTTGTCTTTTTCAATATATTGTCTATATTCATCAAAGGTTGTTGCTCCAATACAGTGAAGTTCTCCCCTTGCAAGTAATGGCTTAATTAAGTTCCCTGCATCCATTGCTCCATCAGTTTTTCCTGCTCCAACTATGGTGTGAATTTCATCTATAAATAGAATAATTCTTCCTTCACTGCTTGAAACTTCTTTTAATACTGCCTTTAATCTTTCCTCAAACTCTCCTCTATATTTTGCACCTGCAATTAATGCTCCCATATCTAATGAGAAGATTATTTTATCCTTTAAACCTTCAGGAACATCACCCCTAACAATTCTTTCTGCAAGCCCCTCAACAA
>JBOFVP010000196.1:0-8912 GCA_051653165.1 Clostridium sp. | reverse complement strand
ATGTTACAATTATTATAATAAGTAAGTGATGAGGTGGAAAATATGGATGATATAAAAAAGCGAGTGAGAAAATTTAGGGATGATAGAGATTGGTCACAATTTCATACACCAGAAAATTTGGCTAAAGCAATAAGTATTGAAGCAAACGAATTATTAGAGCATTTCCTTTGGGACAATAGTTATGATAAGGAAGAAGTAGGAGAAGAGTTAGCTGATGTTTTAGTTTATTGCATGCATATGGCAGATTCGATTGGTGTTAATATTGAGGACATAATAGATAGAAAAATGGATAAGAACGAAAAGAAATATCCAGTAGATAAGGCAAAAGGAACAAGCAAAAAATATACTGAACTATAATAGGAGAACAAAATGGAGAAAATACTAATTCTTTATTTCTCAGGAGTAGGCAACACAAAACAAGTAGCACAAAAAATAGCATCAAACATACCAGAAAAATATCAAACAGAAATATACTCCATAGAAGCAACTAAAAATAAACTAAACCTAGAAGAATACAAAGCAATAATAATTGGTTTCCCAACATTTCACACAGCACCAGCAGAACCCATGATAAGATTTATAGAAAAACTACAAATTCAAAAGAAACCAATACCAGCATATATTTTCACAACCTATGGACTATATTCAAGCAATACCTTAAGAATATTTGCAAAAAAATCTATAAAGAAAAACATAATCCCAGTACTAAACAAAGGATATAGATGTAAGGCAACAGACGGAATATTACTAACACCATTCATAAAATTTTGGTTTACAGAAGAAAAAAACCTAAATGAAAAAATCGCAAAACATACAGAAGAATTCATTAACATGATAGATAAACCCATAGAAGTAAAAATACCAAGAGTGAAAATCTATAGCATACTAAATTATCCAAACAAATTATTAGGGAAAAAGTATAAATTTAAAATATATATCAATAAGAAGGAATGTGTACAATGCATTAACTGTGTAATAAATTGTCCAGTTAATGCTTATTTAGTAGATGAATTTGATTTCCCAGAAATCAATACAGAAAAATGTATAAACTGTTATAGATGTATACATCATTGTCGTAGTAGGGCACTATCATTATCAAGGAAAAAGATTCCAAAGAGAACCTTGTATAGGTAGTTTTCATTTTATATTAAGTGGAGGTGAGATTAAAATGGATGCAACAATTATTGTTTGGCTTATTGTAATGGCAGTTGTTACATATGTATCAACAAGACAACGTCAAAATAGTAAGTAAAGTAAGAAGAATGTGGACATATGCATTTATTATCAAAAGAAGAGGAAAAGTTAATTATAGAATTTTTGCAAAATATGAGCTAGAAAATATCTAGTTCATATTTTTTTGAAAAAAAGTATTGACCTAAAGTTAACTTCACCCCTTAATATAAACATAAAGACAAAAGAAAAGGGGAGAATTTATGACATATACAATAAAACAAGTAGCAGAAAAAATAGGAGTAACAGTACCAACATTAAGATACTACGACAAGGAAGGTTTATTACCCTTTGTGGAAAAAAAGCCAAATGGTACAAGAGTATTTAAAGAGCAGGACTTTGCTGGGTTAAAAATAATTCAATGCATGAAAAGCTCAGGCATGCCAATAAAAGAAATAAAAAGATACATGGACATGTGCATGGAAGGAGATGAAACCCTTCAGGAAAGACTACAAGTATTCCATGACAGAAAAGAAATAGTAAGAAAAGAGATAGAAGAACTAAACAAGGTTATGGAAGTAATAGAGCATAAAATTTGGTACTATGAAAGTGCCATAGAGGCAGGAACAGAAGACATTCACAAGGGAGGACAGCAAGGAAATGATGGAAAATAAAATGGGGACAGAGCCAATTAAAAAGCTACTTATAAAAATGAGCATACCACTAATGGTGAGCTTATTAATACACAACTTGTACAACCTAATTGATAGTATATTTGTATCAAGTTTAGGAGAAGCAGAACTAAGTGCAGTAGCCCTATCAGCTCCAATAATGATGATGATTGCCGCCTTTGGAAGTGGAAATGCAATAGGACTAAATGCAGTTTTATCAAAGGCTTTAGGGGAGAAAAATAAAGATAAAGCAAAGCAAGCCATAAAATCAGCATTATTCCTATCACTTGCATCCTATATAGTTGTAGTTTTATCAAGGGTCTTAATAATAGAGCCATATTTTAAAGCTCAAACATCAGATCCAGAGATTATAAAACAAGGAACATTATACATAAATACAGTAATGTTCTTATCAATAGGTACACTTTTTCAATGGGTTTTAGAAAGGCTTCTAATCTCAACAGGAAAAACAAAATTGTTTATGGTGACATTATCTTCAGGAGCAATCATAAATATAATATTAGACCCAATATTTATTTTTGGGCTACCACAATTGGGGATTCCAGCACTTGGAATACAGGGGGCAGCAGTGGCTACAGTATTTGGACAAGTATTTTCAGCATCCCTAGCCCTATACTTTAATTACAAGTATAATAAAGATATAGAGATGAAATTTAGCTTAGTTCCACATTTTAAAACTCTAATAGAAATCCTAAAAACAGGAATACCAACAGCATTTATGCAGGGATTCATATCTGTGGTTACAATGGGTGTAAATATGATATTAATATCTTTCAGTGCCACAGCTGTTGCAATATATGGGGTTGTTTTAAAGATTTTAAATGTGATTTTAATAATGCCTAATGGAATTGGACTTGGGATAATTCCAATTGTGGCATACAATTATGGGGCTAAAAATAATCACCGTATTAAAGAAACAATAAGATTTAGCATTGTTTTTAGCATAGTTGTTGGATTAGCTGGAATGATAGTATTAAATCTTATTCCAAATACTCTACTTAACTTATTTTCTCCAACTGAGGAAATGAAGGAAATTGGAATAAGGGCAATAAGATTGTTAAGCATAAGCCTTCCATTAGGTGGAATTGGTATAGTTGTTTCATCATTTTTTCAGGGGCTTGGACTTGCAAAATACAGTATGTACTTATCTCTTGCTAGACAAATAATATTATTACTGCCAATAGTGTATTTGCTATCTTTAACTGGCTCTTTAGAGTTGGTGTGGATTGGATTTTCATTGGCTGAGGGGATTTCTTTAATTGTTGGTTATAGCTTATACAAACAAGCTAATAAAAAAATAATAGTATAAAGGGGATTAAAGATTAAGTCAGGAAGGGTTTATGGGCCTGAGGTTTATCCAAAGTTTTCTATACTAAATCCTGAGTACACATATTCAATACCTGAGTATCAAATGGTTAGTGGTGTGTTTGATATTATGTCACATCTTATGGAGCAATATTTCTCTGGAAATGATAATAATACAACTGATTATGTTATTGAGGGGCTGTTACGTTCTGTAATTGATAGTTCTAGGATTGCTTTGAAAAATCCAAAGGATTATGAAGCTAGAAGTAACTTAATGTGGAGTGCAACTCTTACTCTTAATACTGTTTGTGGACTTTCTAAGGAAGAGGACTGGGAAGTGCATATGATTGAGCATCAGCTTGGAGCTTATACTGATTGTGCTCATGGTATGGGGCTTGCTGCAATTTCTATGCCTTATTATAGATATATTTATTCTTATGGATTAGATAAGTTTGTTAGGTTTGCTAAGGAGATATGGAATGTGTCAACTGAGGGCAAAAGTAAGGATGAGATTGCTTTAGAGGGGATTGATTGTCTTGAAAGCTTTGCTAAGGAGCTTGGCATTGTTACTTCTATTAGAGAACTTGGAGCAACTGAGGAGATGTTGCCTCTAATTGCAAACTCTACTGTTTTAGGTGGTGGGTATAAAAAACTTACTGCTGATGAAATATTGGAAATTTTAAAGAACTGCTATGTTTAGTTGAAGAGTAGTGAATAGTGAAGAGTGAAGAGGGAGGTGGAAACTCGAAGAGTTTTAACCACAACTTTTCACTATTAACCATTACCTCTTACTTAAAATTAAGGTAAATATTTACATTGCATCTTTTCTATGATACCTTTTAAGTGAGGGGTGATTTTATGAAAAAAAGTATAATAGCAATAACGTTAATGATGGGGCTTAGTTTAATGCCTGTTAGTAATTTGGCGGTAGCTAGCGAGAATAAAACAAGCTTACAGGAGAAGAGGTTTGATTTTAATGGAGCTGATTATCAGAACTTTTATATGTCAGATGGATGGGCTAATGGAGCTTCATTTAACTGCATTTGGAGAAAGGAAAACATTAAATTTCAAGATGGAATAATGAGTTTAAAAATAGATAAGGATCCTGTTGGGACTGTTAGACCATATTCAGGTGCAGAGTATGCTACTAATGATAAATATGGATTTGGATATTACAATGTAAGGATGAAGCCTATAAAAAATGATGGTGTTGTTTCTTCATTTTTCACATATGTTGATAAAAGTGGAACTGACTATGCTGGAATAGCCCATGAAATTGATATCGAATTTACTGGCAAGGACACTACTAAGGTTGAATTTAACTATTTCACTGACGGAGTTTCTGCAGGGGGATTTATACATGATTTGGGCTTTGATGCATCTTATGAATTTCATGAGTATGGATTTTTGTGGCTTCCTGATTCAATAACTTGGTTTGTTGATGGAAAAGAGGTTTTTCGTACTGAGGGTGTGAGGAGCACTAATTATGAGGTTCCATCTGCTCCAGGAAATATTATGATGAATGTTTGGCCAGGGAATTTACCAGGATGGCTAAAGCCTTATGATGGTAAAACTCCTTTAACTGCAGAGTATGATTGGGCTTCTTTTAAGGAGGTTAATTTACAGGATTTAGATTTAAGTGGTGAAGTGGACGTGCTTGATTTATCTATAATTGCTACTAAATATAATTTAAAGAGTAAGGATTATGGATTTAAAAAACAAATGGATCATAATAATGATGGAATAATTGATTTATTTGATTTAGTTAAAATATCAAGAAGTATTAAGTATAGATAATAGGATTAGTAATTATAAAGGAGAAAAAAATGGAGACTATAACTAATTGGATTAAACTAAATCCACACATAGTAACAATAATTCTTTTAATAATTCTTTTAATAGTAGTTATTAAACTTGTAAAAAAGATTTTAGTTACAGGGCTGATTATATTTATAATGCTTGGTGTATTTGTCTTTAACGGAAGCATTTTTCCAAGTGCAGAAGAAGCAAGAGATATAATTAACAAGATAAGCGACAAAGGAAAAAACTATGTTCAATCCAAAGAATATCAAGAGGACTTACAGTTCATTAAGGACAAGTATCCAGACCTTGTTGATATGGTAGAAGAAAAGACAAAGGAAATATTAGGACAATGATTAAAGGTTGGTAGAAGAATTGAATTTTCTACCAAGTTTTTTTTGCTTAATATACGAAAATTTACATATATTATAAAGTATCAAGATAAGGGAGTGAAAATTATGTATAAGCATTTATCATCACCAGAAAAATATATTCTAAGAGGAATACCAGTATTATTTGTACTAGGAACATTAATGCATTTTGCATATGATTTCTTCAATAAAAGTGTAATTGTTGGGCTATTTGCTGCAGTAAATGAGAGCGTATGGGAGCATACAAAAATGGTATTACTACCTGTAATTTTATATTGGATATTGTATTACTACATAAAAGGAAGGAAATATTTAATTGACAAAAATAAATGGTTTCAAGGAGCATTAATATCCCTAATTACATCAATAATATCAATACCAATACTTTATTATTTTTATACTGAAGCCTTTGGGGTTGAGGTTATGGTAATAGATATTTTGATTTTATTAATGGCAAATATTTTTGGTCAATTATTAGGATTACACGTTTATAAACACGGAAAAGGAATTAATGCAATGACAGTTATAAATATTTTCCTTGTAATAATTCTTATGTATATGGTATTTACAATTTATCCTCCACACATACCATTATTTCAGGATGGTCCTTCAGGTAAATATGGTATGTGAAAAAATTTCCTCAATTAGTGTATATTAAAAAAATAAGTGCAGAAAATAATAATGAAAAAAATTATTAGGAGGGAATTATATGGATATAACTTATACAATCGCTCTTATTCTAGTACTTGTAGGAGCATTAAACTGGGGACTTGTTAGTTTATTTAAATTTGATTTAGTTGCAGCTTTATTTGCAGGTGGAGGTGAGTTTGGGAAATTAAGTTCCTTTAGTAGAATCATATATGGCTTAGTTGGTTTATCAGCCATATATGTAGGAGTTATGTACGTACTCAACATGTAATAAATAATAAAGAGTTAGTCAAATTCATGGCTAACTCTTTAATAATCTAGTTATCAAATCTATCTACCTTAAACAAATCCATATCCATATCCTCATTTCCAAGATATAAATTAGATAGCATCATACCACCAAGAATTGCAAATAAAATTCCATTTGCTCCATAACCTAACACATACCATAAATTTTTATGTTTTTTATCAGGTCCAATAAAACCTAAATTATCAGGAGTTGATGCAAAGGTTCCACAGTATTTAAAATCCACCTCAATATTTTTAATATCCCTAAACATAGATTTTAACCTGTTTTCTAATATAGTATATTTATTATTTGCTATATCTTCATTTAAAGAGTCAGGTGAAAGAGGAACATCTTCACCACCAATAATAATTCTATCATCACAGGTTGTTCTTAGATAATTATAAGGGTCACAGTTATCTCTTATAAGTATCTTATCACCCCATCCATTAAAATTTGAAACCGGCTTTGTAACAATATTAAAAGTAGTAGTTTTTGTGGCAAAATTTCTATCAGTAAATAGTTTTGTGTTATATCCAGTTGCAATTACAACCTTTTTAGCTTTAACAATATATCCATATTCAGTTATTACTTCTACATGATTTTCAAAATGAACTATATCAATAACCTCAGTATTTTCATATATACTTGCACCATTCTGTATTGCTACATCAAGTAATTCATGGGTATATCTATATGGGTCAAATTCAGCTCCACCATTTTTTGAAATAATACCTGCCTTAAGGTCAAGGCCATATTTATTAGTTTTTTCATCTATATATTCAACCTGAAATCCATTTTCACGCCTAAGGTTAAATTCTATTTCTAGAGCATTAATTTCATCCTTTTTTGAGGTGTATAGTAAAGTATCTCTTTTTTTATAATCACAGCAATTTCCATGTGTATTTATAAAAGCATCTATTTCATCAAGAGCCTTAAGCCCTAACTTATAAGATTTTAGGGCCCTATCAAGAGTGGTGAATTTTTTTAGTTCAGATAAATTATCATCTAATTCATACTGTAAAAGTGAGGTGGTTACACTTGTACTTAAATGGGCTATTCTCTTTTTTTCTAACAATACTGTTTTAATATTATTCTTTGCAAAATAGTATGCTGAAATTGCTCCAGTAACACCCCCACCAATTACACACACATCCGTTTCTATATTTTCTGTAAGGTATGGATATTGTATTTTATTATTTACATTAGTAAAGAAGGGTGTTCCTTTAACATATTGATTCTTCATAGTTTTCCTCCTAGGGTTTTATATTTAATTTTTGTTTAATTGAGTATTTTTATTCAAGGGTTGTAAAAACTAAAAGTAAAATTAATTTTTTAAGAGGTGTTAAATGTTTATTCCAAAAAGAGTTATATTTGAAAAAGGTTCACTTGATACGGAGATTGGTAAAAATATTTATAAAATCATAAAGGATAATAAAAATATTGAAATTATAAATACAACCTCTAACAAGGTTAAATCACATATACCAGGAGAGGGGTTGTTTGAACAGTATAGGGCGGGAAAGCAAACCTTGGTTGTTGGGGAAAAGAAGGGTTTAACTTTTCAAACTTGTAAACCCTCTGCTAATTATCAATTACCTTTAGTTAGTGGGTGTATGGGGAGTTGTGAGTATTGCTATTTAAATACACAGTTAGGGGATAAACCTTTTGTAAGGGTTTTTACTAATATTGATGAGGTCTTAAGTAGAGCTAAAAGATATATTGATGAAAGGCTTCCTGAGATAACGGTTTTTGAGGGCGCCGCAACATCTGACCCAATTCCACTTGAGCTTTATACAAATGCATTAAAGAAAACAATAGAGTTTATGGGCAGGGAGGAACATGGAAGGTTTAGATTTGTAACGAAATATAATGATGTAGAAGGTTTGATTGGTATTAATCATAATAATCATACGGAAATTAGATTTAGTATAAATACGCCAAGGGTTATAAATGCTTATGAACATTATACTGCATCTAGTGATAAGAGAATTGAAGGGGCTGTAAAGGTGGCTAGTGCTGGGTATAGGATTGGATTTATAATTGCTCCAGTTTTCCTTTATGAGAATTGGAAGATAGAATATAGGGATTTAATTGAAAGTATAAGGGATAGATTGCCTAAGGGTTTTAATGAGGAGATTATTTTTGAGGTTATTTCTCATAGGTATACTACTAAGGCTAAAAATAGGATTCTTGAGATATTTCCAGAAACTTCTTTGCCTATGGAGGATGAGGATAGAAAATTTAAATATGGGCAGTTTGGTTATGGTAAGTATGTATATACTAAGGAGGAATTAGCTGATATGAAGGAGTTTTTTATGGCTAATATTAAGGAGGTTTTTCCAAATAGTATAATAAAATATGTAATTTAATTATTTGTAATAATAGGAGATTCAAATAATATACTATAGGTATACAGTATAATTATTATAAATAAAGGAGAAATTTTATGGGTAAGGAATGGGGATATTCTAATTTAAGTAAGGTGGCTAAGAAATATGGAGGTAACTAACAGTTACAAATAAGTTATAAAAGGTTATAAACGCATGTTGAGTTTTATAACTTTTAACTTAGAAAATTGTTGACAGCCTCCCATATTCGTAAAGAGTATGGAGTGCGTTTAATATAACGCCAAAATCC
>JBOFVP010000195.1:0-2243 GCA_051653165.1 Clostridium sp. | reverse complement strand
CAATACTTATTGCTTTAGCCAAATTTTCTGGTGTATGAAATTGTGACCAATCTCTATCATCCCTAAATTTTCTCACTCGCTTTTTTATATCATCCATATTTTCCACCTCATCACTTACTTATTATAATAATTGTAACATAAATAATTTCCAAAATACAAAAAATAATTACCCCTCATTAATCATGGTAATATTTTCATAATAGTTATATAATTAAATTATAAATTTGAAACTAGGGGGAACCATGGGATTAATACAAACTTTTAATTATGAACAAGAATTTTTAGATGACCTAAGGCAATATGAATATGGTCTTAATTGGCCTGTAGTATATATTCTTAGAAATAATAAAGAGGCATATATTGGTGAGTCTACAAGAGTTTATAATCGTAGCCAAGAGCATTATAAAAATATTGAAAGAAGAAAATTAACTTCGTTAGATGTCATTACAGATACTGATTTTAATAAGTCTGTAACCTTAGAACTTGAAGCCTTTCTTATTGAACATATGTCAGCTGATGGTAAATACAATCTTCAAAATGGTAATGGTGGTCTTAGTAAACATAACTATTATGATAGAGATAAGTATATAGAAAAATTTAATACTATTTGGAATGAATTAAAAACTAATAAGGTTGTAATTCATGGATTGTTTGAAATACGTAATAGTGAATTATTTAAATTTTCTCCATACAAAACATTAAATAATGAACAGTCACTAGTTATCCATGATATTGTTAATACCATACTATCCGTTGAAACTAGCATGCATTTAATACAAGGTGAACCTGGTACTGGAAAAACAATAGTGGCTATTTATTTAATTAAATATCTAATGGAGCTTGATAAAACTAAGGATCTTAAAGTTGGACTAGTTATTTCAATGACTCCTCTTAGAGATACTTTAAAGAAGGTCTTTAGAAAAGTTAAAAATCTAAAATCAAGTATGGTATTAGCACCTTCAGAGGTTATTAATGGTAACTACGATATCCTTATTGTTGATGAGGCTCACCGTTTAAATAGAAGAAAAAACATCTCATATATGGGTGCATTTGATGCTTGTAATAGATCTCTTGGTTTAGATATTAATGAAGGGGATCAACTAGATTGGGTTAGATTATCTTGTAAGCATATGATTTTATGCTACGATAAAAATCAATCAATTAAACCTTCCGATATACTTCCTGAAAAATTAGAGAAACTTGAATTTACTAAACATGTACTTACATCTCAAATGAGAGTTTTAGCTGGTGGAGATTATATTAAGTATATGCATAATGTTTTACACCAAAATCGAACCTCTTTTAAAAGCTTTGATAAATATGAATTATTTGTCTTTGATGACTTAAATGAAATGCACAATAAAATAAGAGAGAAAAATGAGAAATTTGGTTTAAGTAGATTAATAGCTGGATATGCTTGGCCTTGGAAATCTAAAAAGAATCCAACTGACTATGATATTGTAATAAATGGCTATAAGTTAAGATGGAACTCTAGGCTAAAAGATTGGATTAACTCTCCTAATGCTATTGAGGAGGTTGGTTGTATACACACAACTCAGGGGTATGATATTAATTATGCTGGAATAATTATAGGAAATGAAATTACTTATAGTAATGGTAAAATACATTTAAATATTAGTAACTACTTTGATAAGAATGGAAAAAATGGAGTTAAAGATCCTGATGATATTAAAAATTATATTTTAAATATATATAAGACAATTTTAACTCGTGGTATAAAGGGTACTTATATCTATATCTGTGATGATGGATTAAGGGCTTATTTCAAGCAATTTATTAGCACTTATAATTTTGATATTGATGTTAAACCTAAGGGCACCATTGAAGTTCCCATTTTGAGGTAGTTATAGCATCATTGCTTTAAGTAAATTTAATGTATATTTTGTGATTTTCTGCACATAATAATAATGCAAAAGAAACTAAAATATTTATCAATTTATTAAAAAATAGTACTGGAAATAAAACTTCCAGCACTATTTTTTTACTATAATACCCAAACTAGCTAGTTAAATATTCATAAATATCTTCTCTAATTGGTGTTACAAGATGGTACTGTATCTCCACAGCTCTTTTAGTTGTATTCTTCATTGTAAACTCATGTGGATTTCCAACAGCCCTAATTCTTCCTAAGAAATAAAACTCCTTTGATATCTTATCATCCTTATTTTTTCTAACAAATAAAGGCATATACACACCATTCTTTTCTGCATCATATGCTTGTA
>JBOFVP010000194.1:0-32826 GCA_051653165.1 Clostridium sp. | reverse complement strand
ATTTTCATCCTTGAAAAATATAGGGAAAGTATAGTTATAGCTACCCCATATTGTGAAATCCTTAAAATAAAAAGAAGTGAAAAACAACTCCCTAGTAGAAAGTCTAACAAGCAAAGGTATTACTTTTTCATCCTCAATTTTGAAAAAAGGTGAAACATAATTTTCTTCAATCAATTCCTCCAAAATTTCCATATCATCCTTTGATAAATTACCCCTTAAAACACTTAAGCTATCCTCATTTAGTCTATCTAAGTATAGGTCTATATACATTGAATCCTTATAAAGGTTATAAAGCTCTAAAAATAAGTTTACATACATTTCTTCCTTGTTAGTACCATCAGAAGAAGGAGATAAATTCTTATAAGAATAGGAATCAAAGCCTTCTAAAATATTCTCAAAATAAATTGGTACAACTTTTTTAAAGGTATCTTTTGGTATTTCTGTTAAGTAGTTTGACATAATATTCTCCTTAAATAAAGATTATTCCATTTTAGTTATATAATAAGCTAATAAATTTTTAATGTCTAGGAAAAATAGACATATAAGCTTTTAATTTTAAGGAGGATATAAAATATGAAATATGTAACGCCAGCAAATAATTATGCTATTGTTTTCCCAAATGGTAAAGTAACAGGAGTTGAAGAAAAGGAGTTAGCTTTAGGTTATATTAATACCTATTATAGAGATAGATTGGATCAAATACATGAGAAAGAAGATTACGAGGAGTTAGAAAAGAATGAAGAAACAACTTGGCTTGAAATTTACACAAGGTTAGGTGTTGATGAAGGAGAATGTAGGGTTTTTAACATTGATGAATTAATTGAACATATTAGAGAGGCTGCAATTTTAGAGGATGAGAAGGAGGATTTAATTTCAAGATTAATGGAGGATAAAATAGATTTAAATATAAATGATTTTGGGATTGATGATATTTTAATGGATACCCCAAATTATCTTGAATAAAAAAAATAATACTGGTCATAATAAAAATATAGTCATTAGTCTAATAGTTCAAAGTACTCTACCTAATTTGATGACTATATAAAATAGTAGTAGAAAATGATAACTCATATTCTACTACTTTTTTTTATTGATTATAATGTAACAAAATGATGTAATTTTAATAAATTAAAGTATAAAAGAATTAAAATAGGAGTGTGGCTATTATAGAGTTAATCATTGCTAGCATTATATTGATTTTAGTATTAACTATGTATTTCAGTTACTATAATAGAAGATCTCTATTAAATAAAATCAACCAGGATGAAAAAATAAAGTATTACTCTAGTGTAATAAGGTATTGTGGCATTGCATTAACAGTGGTATTTATTTTAATTATTATACTTTTAATATTCAAATAAGCTGTGTTACTAAGGTTACACAGCTTATTTCATTGTTAAATTAAAGAAATTACTAAAAAGTACGAAAGAAGTAATAGGGAAAATGTGATATAATTAACAATGTATACTTTTACAAAAGGGGAGGGTAAATATGAGAGGTGCTAATTTATATAAGACTAATATTTCAGAAATACTAACAGATGGGAAGTATTTATTAGCAAACAGATTTTTGAGAAAGAATAATGTACAAACTATAAATGATATCAATACGGATATAATTATAGAATTTTGTGATAGTGAAGGTGCTGGAGTTAAAAAGGTTAATGATTTTTTAAATTTATTAACTGAATTTTACATAGAAAAAATACATAGGGGAGATTTATCTTATGATGCAAGAGAGATAAATTTTTGGTTTGCATCAAATGAATATAAAAGGTTTAGAGAATATGCAAAGGATATGGATATAAAATATGTAGATGAGATAGATAACAATGTTGTTGCTATTATGCCTTCAGTTAAAGGGATGAATAAGAAAAAGATATCTAAGCTTATAGATAGGTTAGAGGAGTATAAAGCTATTAGTGAAAGATTTTCAGGTAGGTTAATTAATGATAACTTAAAGGGTTCTTCTCCTAAGAGAATATTATTCACTTTAGAAAGTATTCACAGTAATCCAAGGGTTAGAGAAATTATCTTTAGAAGGTATTCAAGGGGAGAAACTCTTGAAAGTATAGGAGATTTTTATGGATTATCTAGGGAACGTGTTAGACAGTTGCAGGTGCTTGGAACGGAAGAGGTTATACATTATTTAAATGTAAAAAACTTTAAAGAGGCTTTAAAAAGTAATTTTAGCGAGGAATCCTACTGCACTACAAAGGATTTTTATGGATTATTTAATGAGAGTAGTAAGCATTATGCTAAATTGATACTAGATAATTATAAGGGTATATTTACTTTTAAAGAATTGGATTTAGTTTGTTTTGATGATAATAAAGATATACAGAAAATAATTATGGATTTAATAGGAAGATTGCCTAAGCAGTTTTTCATTTATGATTATTTAGATTATTTATTATGTGCATTGGATGAAGTAGGAGTAAAAGATGTAACTATAAATTCAGTAAAACAACTTTTATCTATAAGTGGATATTATTTGTATGGTGAATATGTATCTTATTATAGGTTGTATTCAGGGGATATATTTGAACTTGTTTTTAAATATTATCATAAGGCTCCTTTGAAATTTAATGAAGAGGGGTTTTCTATTATAAATAAAATTGCTATGGCAAAACTAGAATATAAAATAAGTGGAAACTTGAGAGCTCTTGAAAATAAATTAAGGGAAAATAAAAATATTTTACTTGTTGATAAGCTTACATTTCAACATATAAAAAATGCTAAGATTAAAGATGATGTTATTATGAAAATTGGGCAGGTTCTAGAGGTGAAGTTTGCAACTGAAGAGATTATAAATGCAACTAGTATTTTTAATAAGCATAAAGAGTATTTTATTAGTAATGGAATAGAAACAAAGTATAAAATGTATAATCTAATTTCAATATACTTTGGTGATTATTATAAGGTTGGTAGAGGTAATACCTTGGAGATTTATAAAAATAGTAATGTTATAACTCAAAGTAAGGAAGAGGTTTTAGTAGCATACTTAAAAAGGTATGGAGGAATCATACAAAAAGAGATTATTTTAAATGGATTGTCATGGGAGGCTTACAAGCTTGAGGATACTGTTAGTAAGAGTAAAAATCTTTTGAAATTAGGTGATGAAATAACTACCTTAGAGTACTTAGAAATAACTAAAGGTGAGGTTAATGCTTTAAGAAATGTTGTTGATGGATTAATTGCAGGGTTTGGGTTTACAACTGGCTTATTGATTTATAGCAAAGTTAAAAATGACCCTAAATTTAATAGATTGTTAACTGCTGGGAATATTAATAGGAGCGATAAAATAGCATCAATAGTAAAAAAGCTTTTTGATGATGTTAAGGGGCATATTAATTTTATTTATAACAATAGCTCTAGATATAGAAATATTGAAGAGGTTCTTTGTGGTACAGTAGAAGGAAGAGTTAAAAAGGAAAAGTTAAAGGAGTACATGCTATCTTTAGGATATAAGGATATGATGATAAGCATGACCTTAAATAAGATTATTGAAAATGGTAGTTTTTATGAAATATCAAGGGATGAGCTTGTAGCTAAAAAAGGCTTTAGGTTAAGCTATGGTGTTGAAAAGAAGGTTATTGATTTTATTAATGAGGGGCTTAATAAAAAAGGATATATAATTTTATCTAATATTACTGATTATCAGGAGTTACCTGTTATTGAATATAAGTGGACACCATATTTATTAAAATCAATAGCATGTAAAAATGGGTTCAAATCTATTGAAAGAATTTATAGTGATGTTAGAGGAGAAAAGATTATTGTTGCTAGAGAGGACTCTAAAATTCAAAGCTATGATGATTTATTAATAGACTTATTGAAGTATGAATATAAGGGTCTTATGGTTGAAAGAACAATTTATGATTTTTTTGCTGAGGTTGGTGTTGTTAGAAAGCACAGAGATTTAGTTGATAAAAAAATACCTTATGACTTAAAGATTAGTGGAAAAATAAAGATTGATGAGGTTGGAATTGTAACGGTTGTTATATAAGGGGGGAAAAGAGTTTGATATAATCAAACTCTTTTTTAAATTTATTTTAAGGTGTATTTTTAGCTTGTATTTAGTATAAAAAATAATTATGGCAAATTGTTGACATTAAACCAAAAAAATATTCCTAAAAATAACAATAATGATATATAATTGTATAAGAGTGAAAAATTCATTTAAAGAAGGGGTAATCCGTTATGAGCATTGAGAATATAGATGATTTTATGTTATCGGCATATGAATCTTATAATAGTTATCAATTATGTGAGGCATATGAAAAGATAAAAAAGGGAAAAAACTTATATGGGAATGACTTAAAGATTAAACTTTTAGAGGGAAAGATATTACTTGCATTAAATAGAGTTAAGGAAGCAATGGACATTTTTTCAAAAATAGTTAGTAAACACATAGACAATAGAGAAGCTTTTATGGAACTTGGGTGCTTAAAGGTTAGAGTTGGTGAGTTAGAAGAGGGATATGACCTTTTAAAAAAGGCAATTGAGTTAAATAAAGAGGAGCAAGAGGGCAAGCTAACCTTTGCAAAGGTATGTCTTGATTTAGGGAAATATCTTGAATCTAGGGATGTATATAAGGAGCTTATAAACATATATCCACCTCATGTTATTGGGAGTAATTTCATATCAGCTAATAAATTTTTGATCAGAGAAATTAATAAAAATGAAATTTTAACCTTAGAGGATAAGCTAAATTTAGCGAGAAGTTATTATTATATTACTGAGGTTGAAAATGCTAATGAAATTATTGGGTCAATTAATTTGGATAAAATAGAAAAGTATAATGATTTAATAGTTATTGGTGGCATTTATTCAGCTAATGATAATAATAAGAAGGCTTTAGAGATATATGATATAGCAATTGAAAGGGAACCTGAAAATACAAGGGCATACATTGTAAAGGGTGCTATGCTTAGAAAAATGGGGGCTCTTTTAGAGAGTTACAATGTTCTTAAGAATGTTCCAATTAATGAAGAGAAGGACAAGGATGTTTATGGAACTATTGCTATGGTTGCCTATGAAATAGGAAAGTTTAAGGAGTCTTTAGATTATTGTGAAAAAGCTATTGAAAGTGAGAGAGCACTACATTCATCTTATTATTTAAAGGCACGTATTTTAAATAGGTTAAGGGATTATGATGAGGGATTAAAAGCCATAGACAAGGCTCTTAACATATATGGTGGAGATGGAGATTATTATGCTGAGAAATCTAAATCTTTAAGAGGACTTGGTTATATTAGAGAGGCTAATGAAATTTGTGAAAAAGCTTTAGAATATAGGTTAGAGACAGCTAATATTAATCTTGAAAAGGGATTAATTTTAAAGAGTATTGGATATTATGAAAATGCTGTTTCATGGCTTGATGTTGCAATTGAAATGAATGAGAAGGATATTGTGGCTAAGTTTGCTAAGGCAATTTGCTTATACTATAACCATGAAAAAGATAGTGCCATTGAGATGCTAAATAGTATAATAGTGCCTAGTGAATATGATGGAATGGTATTTGGAGGTAAAATTTTAGTGGCTTCAACTGCAGGAGACTATGAAGAGGCTGTTAGGGCATTAGAAGAGTATAATTATGCTAAAAATAAAAAGCTTTCAGGAACTAAGAAAATTGCATATGAACTGGCAAAGGAAATTGAGAAGAGTCTTTCAGAGTTAAAGTTTGATGATGAATATTTGGAAATTATTAAGGCTGTAGAAGGTCTTTCAAAATAAAGTAAAGGGGTATGAGGGTATGGCTATAATAGGAATAGATTTAGGAACTACTAATTCTTTAGTTTCTATATTAAAGGAAGAGGGAGTACAGATAATTCCTAATGTATATGGAGAAAACTTAACTCCTTCTATTGTAAGTGTGGATGAAGAGGGGCAAGTTTTCGTTGGGAAAATTGCTAGGGAAAGATTAATTACTCATCCGAATAATACTGTTAGTGTTTTTAAGAGAAACATGGGAAGTAAGAAGGAGTATGATTTAGGGTGTAAAAAGTTCTTACCTGAGGAATTGTCAGCTTTAGTAATTAAATCCTTGAAGGAGGATGCTCAAAAGTTTTTAAATGAGGATATTACAGAGGCTGTTATTAGTGTTCCTGCATATTTTAATGATGCTCAAAGAAAGGCTACTCAAAGAGCTGGAGAGCTTGCAGGGTTAAAGGTTGAAAGGTTAATTAATGAGCCTACAGCAGCTGCAATTGCTTATGGGCTACATGAAAAGAATCCTCATACTAAGTTTTTAATATTTGATTTAGGTGGAGGAACTTTTGATATTTCTATATTAGAGAAGT
Source organism: Clostridium sp. (assembly GCA_051653165.1). Classification (GTDB taxonomy): domain Bacteria; phylum Bacillota; class Clostridia; order Clostridiales; family Clostridiaceae; genus Clostridium. The sequence continues at coordinate 26,522 of JBOFVP010000194.1, read as the reverse complement.
TTAAGAATGTAATGGAGGTTAGAGCTGTTGCAGGTGATAACTTTTTAGGTGGGGAAGATTTTACTGAGATTTTAGTTAATATATTCTTAGCTAATAATAAGTTAAATGTTGAAGATCTTGAGAATAGAGAAGTTGCTATGTTAGTTAGGTCAGCTGAAAATGCTAAAAAGGAGTTCTCTAATTCTAAGAATGTTACTATTAGTGCAAAAATCAAGGGTGAGCTTGTAGAGAGCAAAATATCCATTGATGACTATGAAAAGCAATGTGAAATGTTGCTTGCTAAGCTTAGACGTCCTATTGATAGAGCTTTAAGTGATGCTTCAATTAAGGTTCGTGAAATTGATAGCATTGTTTTAGTTGGTGGTGCTACAAAGCTACCTATAATAAGAGGTTTTGTAAGTAAACTGTTTGGTAGACTTCCTGCTGTTAATATTAACCCAGATGAGGTTGTGGCTTTAGGTGCAGGGATTCAAGGGGCTATGAAGGAGAGAAATAAGTTAATTGCTGATATTGTATTAACTGATGTTTGCCCATACACTCTTGGTACTAATATATCTGTTATGAAGCCAGGTGGGTTTTATGAATCTGGTCATTTTTGTCCTATAATAGAAAGAAATTCTATTATTCCTATTTCAAGAACAGAGAGGCTTTACACTGTTAAGCCTAATCAGAAGAAAATAACTGTTGAAATATTACAGGGAGAAAGTAGACGAGCTAAAGAAAATGTATTTTTAGGTGAATTAGTTGTGCAAATTCCTCCATCAACTAATGCTGAAGAGGCTATTGATGTTAGATATACCTATGATATTAATGGGATTTTAGAGGTTGAGGTTACTGTTGTATCAACTGGGGACAAGAAGAGAATTGTTATTGAAAAGAGTCCAGGACATATGTCTAAGGAGGAAATAGAAACAAGGCTTAAGGAGTTAAGTGAGCTTAAAATTCACCCTAAGGAAAAGGATGAGTATAAATATTTGTTAGCTAAGGGTGAGAGGTTGTATGAAGAGAGTATTGGTATTAATAGAAGGAGAATAGCTGCAATTTTAGAGGGTTTTGAAACAGTTTTAGATAAGCAGGATGATAGAGAGATTAGTAAATCTTACTCTGAGGTTAAAGAGCTATTAAATGAGATAGAAGCGGAAATGGAGTTTGAATAATGGATATATGGTCAATTTTGGAAATAGAAAAAACTACAGATAAAAATGCCATAAGATTAGCTTATTTTGATAAGGTTAGTAGCTGTAATCCTGAGGATAATCCAGAGGAGTTTAGGCTTCTTAGGGAGGCTTATGAAACTGCAATGGCTCAGGAGGAAGAGGTTGATTCTCCAATGGAAATGACAGAAGTTGATTATTTTATTGAGAGAGTTGAAGGGGTTTATGATAATTTTCATGATAGAATTAAGCTGGCTTCTTGGGAAGAACTTTTAAGGGATGATGTTTGTGTTAGAATTGATACTAGTAAAGAGGTTGGCTTTGCTTTGCTTTCATTTTTTATGTCAAAGTTCTATCTTCCTACAGAGGTGTGGAAACTATTAGATAATCAATTTAATTGGCTTGATAACTATGATGAGCTACTTAATAATTACCCTAAGAATTTCCTTGAATATCTTAAGGCTCATATTAATGGTGAGTATGAAATAGATTATGAGGAATTGTCTAAGGAGGTTTTAAGTGATTATGATGAGTTTATTAAACTTTATTATAGGGCTGAGGCTTCTGTTAGATATGATGAGGTTTATGAGAGTAGGGTTTTAATTGATGAGGCTAAGGAGATATGTCCAAACAATACTGATTTAAGGATTGTTGAGGGAAGATATAGGTATTTAGTTGATGATATTAATGGTGCTATTGATATATTTAATGAGGTTTTAGAAAATAAGAAGAATAGTTATGAAGCTTATTATAGACGTGGATCGGCTTATTTAAAGCAGGGTAAGCTGGAAGAGTCTTATAATGACTTTAAGCAATGTTATGAAAATGATGGTTCTGCTAAATCAGCTTTATTTAGTATGGCTGAATGTAAACTTGCAATGAAAGAGTATGATGAGGCTTTTGAGTTATTTAAAAAATCAAGGGAGGTTTTCCCTTTTAATGGCACAGTTTATGCTAGATTTATAGATGTTAATAAGTTTATAATTGCAGAGTGTACGGATAGTGATGATGCTGAGTACAAAATTGCTAGATCTTTATATTATACTGATAATGATTGTAAGGCTGAAGCAATTTTAGAAAAGCTATATAAGGAAGGTAAGTTAGATAAGGAAGATATATTACTAGCTAAGGTGTATTTCTCTATGGATAAGACTAAGGAGTGCATTAAATACCTTATGAATATTATTGAGGAGAATCCTTTAAATGGTGATGCTCAGTATTATATAGCTAATTCTTATAATAAGGATAAAATGTTTGAAGAGGCTATTCCTTATTATGAGAGGGCTATTGAAATTGACCCTAATGATAGAAATTATCTTGTTATTTTTGCAGATAATTTAAATGAGTTAGCTAGATATGATGAGGCTATAGAGTATCTTGATAGGGCTTTGGATATGAATGATACTGATGCTTATGCTTTTGCTACTAAGGCTAGGTCTTTATGTATGCTTAGAAGGTATGATGAGTCTTTGAAATATTGTGAAAAGGCTTTAGAACTTTATAATGGTATGGCTGAGGCTTATTGGGTTAAGGCTACTTGCTATTTGTATCTTGGTGAACATGATAAGGGTATTAGTATTTGTCTTGATGCTATTGAAAAGGATTGTGCTAATGATAAGGTTTATTATGTTTTAGGGGATATTTATTATTATTGTGATAGATATGATGAGGCTGTTGAGAGTTTTAATAAGTCTTTAGAGTTAAAGGGTAATAATGGAGATGCCTATAATAGAATTGGTGATGTTGAATATTATAGGGATAATTATGATGAGGCTATTGAAGCTTATAGTAAGGCTGTTGATATTCAAGTTAAGGATTTATACCTTCAAGGTAGAGGGTTAAGTTACATGGCTAAGAGTGAGTTTGATAAGGCTATTGATGATTACACTTTGGCTATTAAGGTTAATCCTAAGGCTTTCTATGTTTATAATAATAGAGGTATAGCTTATGAAAAGAAGAAGGATTTTGAAAGTGCTTTAAATGATTATAGTACAGCTATAGAGATTAATCCTCAGTATAAGTTTCCATATAATAATATAGGGGAAATTTATTATAATAGGGATGAGTATGATAAGGCTTTAGAGTATTATAACCAAGCTGTTGAGTTGGATAGTGAGTCAACATATTTTAGAGTTAATAGAGGTCTTGCTAATTATTTCTTAAAGAATTTAAAGGATGCAAGAGAAGATTTTGAGTTTGCTATTTCTATAGATGATAAGGATTATTATGCCATTTATAGGCTAGCTATTATTGAGAGGGATGAAAAAAAATATGAAAAATCAATTTCCCTATTTAAGAGAAGCATAGAAATAAATGATAGCTATCCATTTGCATATTTTGATTTAGGAAAGCTTCTTTATAATCAGGATAGATATGATGAGGCTGAGGTGAAGTTGAAGAAGTGTATTAGTTTGGCTAGTGAGTATATTCCTGCTATTGAGCTTTTATCGGATTTATTAATTGATGTTGGTAGATTTAAGGATGCTTTAGTTTATTTAAATAGGTTAATAGAAATGAATGAAAATGAACCTGAGTATTATAAGAAGAGAGCTGGAGTTTATAAGACTTTAGGAAGCTTTTTAAAGGCTAGGTCTGATAATAAGAAGGCTGAGAAGTTAATTAAGAATAGATAGATTTGAAGGGGCTTTCCCCTTCTTTTTCTTTTAAAGAACTTTTTTCATTGACAATTAAATGGTGTGCTTATAATATTAAGGAAAGAAAGAAGGTGAGAGAATGGATTTTTCAAGGGTTCAAAATAGATTTATTAATGGTAAGGTTTCTGGTGTTCAGCTTTTAAAGGGAAAAAAAGGAGCTGGAAAAACAATTGCATCTATATATAGAACTATTAATTTAGAAAATAATTATTGTATATATAAAGAGGATAATATTTTACTTTTAACTTCTCATTATAAGCAGACTAAAAAGGCTTTGGAGATGTATGAGAGTGAAAAAAATAAGGATTTCTTTTATTCGTTGTTCTCTCTAGAGGGGGATAGGGTTAAGGTAAAAACATTAGGTGATATTATTGAGGCTTTTTCTAATGGATATAAAAGGAGTCGTTCATTGGCTTTGAAATATATTCCACAGGATATGCACATAAACATGTTGATAAATTTACAGGAGTTTGTGGATAATTTTTCAAAAAAATCAAAGTTAATCAATTCTTTATCCTTAGAATTTTTACTAGAGGAAATTTTGTGGATAAAATCTTGTGCTTTGACAAGAGAAGAATATTTAACTGTTAAGAGACCTGGAAGAGGGAAAAGTATAAGGTCTAATTCAGTTGCTAGAGAGTACATATATGAGCTAGTGGAGCTTTATAATAGTGAATTAATTTATAATGGATATATGGATATGTATGATGATGTGTTATTTGCTTTAAAGTATGCTAAGTCATCAAAGGAAAAGTATACTCATATACTAATTGATGATTGTGAGTTATTAACAAGGGGAGAGCTTGAGTTTGCTAAGAGTATTTTTGCTGATAAATCCCATTCTTCTTTGATTTATATTTTTAATAATGGTCTTGTGGATAGAAAGAATACTTGGATTAGAAAAGGTAGAAGCTATAAGGAGCTTGGTGCTGATTTTAAGGGAAAAACATTTAACTTTAATAAGGTTTATGCAGTTGAGGGTGAAGAGGTTCAACCTAATGTTATAGATTACTTTAAGTTTATTAATTTTAAAACTAAAAAGGAACTGGATTTTTCTGTTGATGCTACATCTAACTCTAAGGAGTTATTGTTAGATAATAAAGCTTTAAACCAAAGGGACACAATAAAAATACCAGTTTATAGTGATATAGCTGCTGGGGTTCCTATTGAAATGAGGGATGTGGTAGAAAATCAAATGCTACTTCCAAAGGAATGGGTTGGAAAAATGGATGATTTATTCATACTTAACGTAAAAGGGGACAGTATGATAGATAAAAACATTTTAGATGGTGATAGAGTAGTTATTAAAAGACAGACTACGGCTTACCATAATGATATAGTTGCAGCTAGTTTAGATGGGGAAGCAACCTTAAAAATATTAAAATCAAATGGTTGTGATGATCCATTCCTAATGCCTGCTAACACAAGATATAAGCCAATTCCGCTTAATAATAAGGATGTTTCTATTATGGGTGTTGCAGTTGGAATAATAAAATCAAATAATTAAAAGTTGAGATGTGTTACATTTTTGTAGCACATCTTTTTTATATTAATTGAAAATTATTTTCAATTAACTCTTGACAGTGATAACGGTTATCAATATAATAAAAACAAGGCAAATGAAAACAATTATCAATTAAAGAGGTAAGGACATGACTAAGAAGATTCTAGTTCCGTTAATAGTGGTATTATCGATTTTATCCCTATTTATTGGAGCGCATAATATAAGTTTTAGAGATATTTTAGATGGAAATATAGATAAGATAAATATATTTCTAATAAGTAGGGTTCCAAGGTTAATTGCAATAATTTTATCTGGGGTGGCTCTAAGTATTTCAGGGGTAATAATGCAACAAATTTCAAATAATAAGTTTGTTTCCCCATCAACAGCAGCAACAATGGATTCAGCAAGGCTTGGAGCTTTAGTTTCAACTTTAATGTTTTCATCAGCAACATTAGTAACAAGAATGAGCCTTTCGTTTATTTTTGCAATAATAGGAACGGTGTTGTTTATGCAAATACTAAAAAGGGTAAAACTTAGAAGTAGTATATTTATTCCCCTAGCAGGAATTATGCTTGGAAATGTAATTGGTTCATTAACAGATTATTTTGCTTATAAGTACAACCTAATGCAAAATGTTGATGCATTTTTACAGGGAGATTTCTCATTAATTTTAAAAGGAAATTATGAAGTAATATTTCTGATAATCCCACTTATAATAATAGCTTTCTTATATGCTAATAAATTCACAGTAATATCAATGGGTGAGGATATGAGCCATAATTTAGGAGTAGATTACAATAAGGTTATAAAAATTGGAGTATCAATAGTAGCTTTAATTTCTGCAACTGTTGTAATAACTGTTGGAAATATACCTTTTGTAGGGTTGATAATACCAAATATAGTTTCAATTTTTAAGGGAGATAATTTGAGCCAAAATATAGGGGTAACAGCCTTATTTGGAGCAGTATTTTTATTAATATGTGATATTATTGGAAGAATAATAATATTCCCATATGAAATACCAATTAGCATGACAGTAGGAGTAATAGGAAGTGTAATATTCTTGTACCTAGTAGTTAGGGGGAATAGAAATGAAGGATAAAAGAAAAATATTAATATTAAGTATAATTGCAATTTTCTTAATAGCAGTTTATGTATTTAGTGGGCTTAATGAAGCAAATTTCACTTATAATATTTCAAAAAGAATACCAAAGATATTTGCAATATCATTAACAGGGGGAGCAATAGCTTATGCTTCAATTATATTTCAATCAGTTACAAATAATAGAATAGTAACCCCAAGTATTTTAGGGCTAGATTCTCTTTATGGATTTTTACAAACTATTATAGTTTTTATATTTGGTACAAGCAGTATTTTTATAATCAATCCAAATATAAACTTTGCAATAACAACTTTAACTATGGTTGGATGTAGCCTTTTGATTCATAGGGTGTTAGCTAAAAAAGGAAGTATTAATATATTTTATCTGTTATTAGTTGGAACAATAGCAGGAACATTTTTTAGAAGTATATCTACATTTATGCAGGTTTTAATGGACCCTAATGATTATGAAAGTCTTCAAAATAAGTTGTTTGCAAGCTTTTCAAATGTAAACACAAAAATATTATTACTTTCTATAATAATTATTCTTTTAATCTTTGCATTTATGTATGAGGACATTAAGAAAATGGATGTGCTACTTTTAGGAAGAGATAATGCAATAAATTTAGGAATAAATTATGATAGATTTTCTAAAAAAATATTAATAGTTGTTGGGATTTTAATATCAATTTCAACAGCTTTGGTTGGACCACTGACTTTCTTAGGAATAATTGTAGTTAATCTAAGTTATCAAATGATTAAGACATACAAACATAGTTATAGAATAATAGCATCAATATTAATTAGTATAATTTCCTTAGTTGGAGCTCAATTAATTGTTGAGAGAGTTTTAAATTACAACTCTAAGGTGAGCATTATAATTAACTTTGTTGGAGGAATATACTTTATATATTTATTACTAAAGGAGAGTAAATCATGATTGAAGTAAAAGAACTATGCAAAAAGTATTCAAATAAAACTGTAGTAGATAAGGCAAGTTTTACAATAGAAAAAGGAAAAATAACTTCACTAATTGGACCAAATGGAGCAGGTAAAAGTACAGTTCTTTCAATGATGACTCCGATTTTAAAGCCAGATGGTGGGGAGGTAATAATAGAAGGAAAAGAGTTAAGTAAATGGGATTCTAAGGAGTTTGCTAAGAAGGTTGGAATTCTAAGACAAGCTAATAGTATTAATATTAGGTTAACAATAGAAGAACTTGTGGGCTTTGGAAGATTTCCTTATTGCGATGGTAGATTAAAGGATGAGGATAAAAGGTATGTTGATGAAGCAATAAATTATATGGAACTTGATGACATAAGAAATAAGTATTTAGATGAGTTAAGTGGTGGGCAAAGACAAAGAGCTTTCATTGCAATGGTAATAGCTCAAAATACTGAGTATATTTTCTTAGATGAGCCCTTAAATAATTTAGATATAAAACATTCTGTACAAATGATGAAGGTGCTAAAGAGGTTAGCAAAAGAAATGAATAAAACAATTGTAATAGTAATGCATGACATTAACTTTGCATCTTGTTATTCGGATAATATTGTAGTTTTAAAGAATGGTAGAGTTGTTAAGGAGGCTAACGCTTATGAGGTAATTGATAAGAATATATTAGAAGAAATTTATGAAATTGATTTTAAAATAGAAAATGTAAATGGAAATAAGATTTGTGTGTATTTCTGTGATGAGGAATGTACTGAGAATTGCGATTTAATGTGTAAAAAGAAAGGTAGGAATTAATTATGAATAAAAAGGTTTTAGGTATTGTGGCTGTAATTATTGTAGCTATATTAGGAGTTATAGGATTTACTTCAATTAATGGGGCTAATGGTGAGGAAAAGAGTGGTGAAACTATCTTAATTGAACATAGATATGGAAAAACTGAGGTTGTTAAAAATCCTAAAAAGGTTGTGGTTTTAGATTATTCTGCTTTAGATATAATGAAGTTTTTAGAAGTAGATCCTATAGCTTTACCTAAAAATAGCTTACCTAGTTACTTAGAGGAGTACAAGGATTCAAAGTATGAGGATTTAGGAACATTAAAGGAGTTTTCATTAGAAAAAATTAATGAGTTAAAACCAGACTTAATAATTATTGAAGGAAGACAAGAAAGTTTTTATGAGGAGTTAAGTAAGATTGCTCCAACAATAGGTCTTGGAACTGTTAATAATAATCACATGGAATCTTTAGAAAAGAATGTAACAGTTTTAGGTCAAATATTTAATGCTGAAAAGAAGGCTGAAAAGAAGTTAGCAGGAATTAAAAAGGAATTTGAAGAGATAAGTAATAAAGCTAACGGGTTTAATGCTCAAGTTGTAATGGTATCGGATGGTTCTATGAGTGCTATGGGTAAGGAAACTAGATATAAAATGATTTTTAATGAGTTTGGATTTAAACAAAATGATGAGACTTTAGGAAATGCAAAGCATGGACAAAATATATCTTATGAATATTTAATAGAAAAAAATCCAGATTATATTTTTGTTGTTGATAGAGGGCAAGTTGTTGGGAATCAAAAACCTGCTAAGGATGTTGTAGAAAATGAAATAGTTAAGAAAACTGATGCTTATAAAAATGGAAGATTAATATACCTTACACCTGAAACTTGGTATTTAGGTGGAGCTGGAATAACATCAACTGAGGAAATGATTAAAGAGATAAAAGAAGCTTTATAAAATTTTAGCTATCATCTTAGGATGGTAGCTAAATTTATTTGATTTTAAATGAATAAATGAGAAATTTAAAAATAAAATATAATATAATTCTTAGATAGAGGTGTAGTATGAACTTATTATATTGTGGAGACTGTGCTAGGGTTTATAGTGAAGGGAATAATTGTCCTTATTGCCAAGGTGAGGGGTATACTTTAAAGAAAAGTGCTCCTGTTAATATTATTGGAACTAAGCTTAAGGGTAAGATTATTAACTCAAAAAATGATAAGGTTTTCGTTGTAATAAGAACAGAGGATAACTCAAAGGTTATGAAGGAGTATTCTCCTAGTAGCTTAAGAAAAATAGTTTAGTTGATTAGTGCATGGCTTAGGCCATGCATTGTTTGTAAGTTTAAGAATATATGGTAATATATATATATAATGTTAGGGGGAATATGATATGAGATTTTTACCTTGGATAGAAGGATTTGATTTTTTAGGTATATATGCTTTGTATACAGTGTTTTTATTATTACTTGCTTATCTTTTATGTAAGAAGGATAAAGATGATTTTATGATTCAAAATATTAATGAGGATGAATATTTTATTTTAAATAATTATAGAAATTACAACCAAAGAGCAATTATAAAATATTTTACAATGAAGCTGTTTTCTAAGGGATATATTAAAAGTGTAAATACTAATAATGCATCTTTTATTAGTATTGATAACAAATCTATGTATGAGTTAAATATGCTTGAAAGAGTATTGTATATTCAATATAAGAACGAGCTTCAATTAAGCAAAATAGTAATTGATTCTGAGCTTGAGAGAGAAATGCTAGGTTTTTATAATGACACAATGAATACTCTTAAAAGTAAAGGCTTATTTGAAAATGAAGAAAAAAGAAATACAAGAAGAAAGAAAATGAATATAATTTCATTTTTTATTATAGTTCCAGGAGTTTGGAGACTTATTGGAGGGATTTTAAATGGAATGCCAAGTGATTTTTTACTTGTAGAAACACTATTAATTATTGTTATTACTTTAATAGTGAGAAGTAGTTTAGTTGGGTCTATTGTTAGTGATTCAGGTAGATTATCTCAGAGGTGTTATAGGGATAGTTATAGTAGAAAGTATAGTTCAGCAAATAAGGATATTGAAGATGAGAATGTGAATAACTCTGACTTCATGGCATATTTTTTATTATTTAATCATGGTAATGAATTTTTTGGACATGAGCATCATAATACTGACCATGACTTTTTTAATTCAGGAAGCTCTTGTTCAAGTTGTACAACTAATTCATGTTCTTCTTGTAGTAGTGATTCAGGTGGCTCATCATGTGGTGGAAGTTCTTGTTCATCTTGTAGTAGTGGCTGTGGGGGCTGTGGTGGAGGAAGTGATTAATGAAACCTCTTGTACTTCAATGGCATATTACTAATAGATGCAATAAAAGATGTGCTCACTGTTATCAAGAAGGGTACTGCAACAATGAGTTTTCAACTGATGAGTTAATTAATATTGGAAAACAGTATATAGAACTGCTAAAGGAATATAATAGGGTTAATGGATGTAATTTAAAGGGTCAAATAAACATAACTGGAGGAGAACCTTTTATAAGAGATGACATATTTCAGTTATTAGATTTTTTCAAGGAGAATAGAGATAAGTTTTCCTTTGGGATTTTGACTAATGGTTCCTTTCTTACAAAGGAAGTTGTTGAAAGGTTAAGTGAATACAACCCTAAAATGATTCAGGTTTCTTTAGATGGTGATAGAAAAATGCATGATGATATTAGGGGAAATGGTTCCTTTAATGAGGTGGTTAATGCGTTAACTCAGCTTAAAAGGTATAACATAAAAGCAATTGTTTCTTTTACTGCTAATAATAAAAACTATAAGGTTTTTAATAAGGTTGCAAAGGTTGCAAGGGAAAATGGTGCTTATAAGGTTTGGAGTGATAGACTTGTCCCTATAGGAAATGGTGAGAATGATGAGGTAAAAACACTAACTCCTAAGGAGGTTGGTGAGTATGTTAATATACTAAGAAGAGAGAGAAATAGTATTAAGAGTAAATTTTATAAAACTAAAATTGGTATTGAGCGTGGACTACAATTTCTTTGTGGAGAAGGGGACTGTTATAATTGTAGTGCTGGTGATGGTCTTATAATTGTTTTAGAAAATGGTGATGTATTGCCTTGTAGAAGGCTACCTTTAGTAGCAGGAAATTTAAAGGATAAACCCTTAAAGGAAATTTATTTTAATTCAAGAATAATGAAAGAAGTAAGAAATGACATAGGGGTATCTAAGGGTTGTGAGGAGTGTTCATATTACTCTCTTTGCAAGGGTGGAGCTAAATGTATTTCTTATGGAGTTTATGGTGATTATAGAATTGGAGATTATGGGTGTCCAATCAAAAAAGGGGCTATATGAATTAATATCATATAGCTCCTTCATTAATTTACATTATTAAATGGCCAAAGTGAAAAAACAACTTTTCCTTCAATTTTTTCTATAGGAATTACACCAATATCACGACTATCACCACTATTATTTCTGTTATCTCCCATTACGAAAACAGTATTTTCTGGTATTTTAACAATCATATCACTACAATTTTTAATTTCCTCTTTTATATAATCTTCCTCTAATTTATTTCCATCAATAAACACTTCATTATTTTTAATTTCAATAGTTTGACCAGGTAATCCAATGACCCTTTTAACTATGAAATCATGAATATCTGTTTTATGTTTTATTATTATTATATCCTTGTATTTAGGTATAGAGTCAGAATAACTTTTTTTAGATACTAAAAGCTTATCGCTATCATGTAGAGTGCCTTCCATAGAAACACCGTCTACAATAGTAATCTCAAAAAAATACATAAAAGTAAATGAAAATATTAATGAAATAATTAATGGACCAATAAATGCTTTAAACAAACTTGAAACACCAAAGTAATTTCTTATTTTTGGTAAAAAACCCTCTTTAACTTCCATACATAACCACCCCGCAATTAAAATTATACAGAGAAAAATGGAAGAAATCAATAAAAAAGTAAATATATAGAATAATATTTAATGAGTATAATTAGGGTTTTATGATATAATAGGTTTTATATTAATAAAGGCAGTAGGATGTGATGTAAGATATGAAAATTGGATTAGTGTTATCTGGTGGAGGGGGAAAGGGTGCCTATGAATTAGGTGTCTGGAAGGCTTTAACTGAGTTAGAATTGGATAAATATATTAATGTTTTTTCTGGTACATCTATTGGAGCATTTAATGCAGTATTATTCGCTCAGGGTGATATGGAATTATGCGATATGTTATGGGATGAGGTTACTATGGAGAAGCTTGTTCCTATAAGTAAGTTTGAATTGTTTAAAAAAGGTGTTGGACTTTTTATTGGGGGAAAAAATCCTACTTTAGCAAAAAAAATTATGGTTGATAAGGTAGAAGAGGGAGCTGTCAATAAAGAGGGAGCTATTGATATTATTAATAAATACTTAGATTTCTCCAAAATGAAGGAGAATAGTAAAACCTGTTATGTAGCTTGTACACAAATGCCAGATTATAATGCAAAATATTTTAGGTTAAATGAGTATGATAATGAATTATGTAGAGATATGGTTTTAGCATCAGCTTCTTTACCATTGATTTATGATAGTACTGAGGTTCTTGGAGTTAAATATATTGATGGAGGAATAGTTGATAACACACCTATTCAACCTGTTTATGGGGAAAATTGTGATATAATTATTGTAGTATATTTATCTAAGGATAGTAAAATAGATAGAACTCTTTATCCTAATACGCAGATTATAGAAATCAAGCCTCAAAACTTAGATGAAAGTGTGTTAGATGGCACGCTAAATCTAGATGATATTGCTAAAAAGAGAAGGATAAGGGAAGGTTATGATGATACAATAAATATGATGAGGCCTATATGTTCTTTAGTTAATTTAGTTAAGGAAGAAAACTTAAAGTGTAATCATCCAATTATATATAGAATTCATAAATGGTTTAAGGTTAAATATTAGGTTTTTAGGCAGGCTGTAGAAGTCTGTCTATAGGTTTTAGTTGAATGGTTTACATAAAGGTGTTATAGTAATTTTTGAAAGGGAGTTGATTTTATGAAATTTAAAAGAAAAATAGCATTATTAATTATATTGTCACTATCAGTTTTTATGGTTGGATGTGGAGAAAAGAAGAGTGAAGATGGCAATAAAAATCAAACACAAACAGAGGCACCAGATAAGTTGCCAAAAGTAACCATAGAAATTAAAGGGTATGGCACTTTAGAAGGGGAATTATATCCTCATATAGCACCAATAACTGTTGACAATTTTAAAAAGCTTGCAAATGAAGGCTTTTATGATGGGTTAACTTTCCATAGAATTATTAAGGATTTTATGATTCAAGGTGGAGACCCAGAGGGAACTGGTATGGGTGGACCTGGATATGAAATTAAGGGTGAGTTTACCAAAAATGGTGTAGAGAATAATATTAAGCACGTTGATGGTATACTTTCAATGGCTAGATCTAAAAAGCCAGATAGTGCTGGAAGTCAATTCTTTATAATGACTAGCGTTGCTCCTCATTTAGATGGTGATTATGCTGGATTTGGTAAGATTACAAAGGGACTTGATATTTTAGATAAATTAGAAAGTGTTAAAACTGGTAATGGTGATAAGCCTGTTGAGCCTGTTATAATAGAAAAAATAAGAGTTGTTGAATAAATATGGGACTGTTGATGCATTATATATGTGCAACAGTTCATTTTTAATATTAATTTTAGGAGTGTTACTATGTTTAGAAGGGCAACAATAACTGATTTAGAAAAATTATTAGAAATAAAGGATAAGGTAGTGGAAATATATGTACCATTAGGGTTGAATTGGACTAAAAGTTATCCAACTGAGGATATTTTTAAGAGAGATATTTTAAAAGATGAGGTTTATATTCTAGAGGAAAATAATGAAATTATAGGAAGTGTAGTTCTTAACAGTGAAGAGGATGAAAACTATAATATGGTTAAATGGTGTAATAATGGACCTGCTTTAGTAGTTCATAGATTAATGATTAATCCTAAATTTTCTAATAAAGGGCTAGGAAAAAGAATGCTTTTGGAAATAGAAGATTTTGCAAGGAAGGCAGGACTTCCTTCTATAAAACTTGATACTTGTACTGAAAATGTTATAGCAATTAAGCTTTATAAATCAATGGGTTATAATCTTTTAGGAGAAATATATTTATCTCAAAAAGGTAAGGACAAAAGATATTACTGTTTAGAAAAAAATGTAGAAAATTTATAATATTTCAAAAAAGTATTGACACAGGAGTATTTTGGTAATATTATTAATAACAAGAAGTTGAAAATTTAATAAATCTTATCACGAGTGGTGGAGGGACTGGCCCTATGAAACCCAGCAACCGAGATTTAGGTTCATTTGCCTATTTTATTTACGGTGCTAATTCCTGCGACATTTTTTATGTCGATAGATGAGAGAATGGGTTTATAGTGTTTATTTGCGCTAGAGATTTATTCTCTAGTGCTTTTTATATTTCGCGAAATAATACTAACTTCTGAAAAATTAATTCAAACTTTTACAAGGAGGGGACGACATGATAGAAATCAAAAACATTAAAAAGAGCTTTGGGGCAAATGAAGTTCTTAAAGGAATCACAATAAGCATAAATGAAGGGGAAATTTACGGAATAATAGGTCATAGTGGAGCTGGAAAATCTACGTTATTAAGATGTATAAATGGATTGGAAAGTTACGAAGAGGGTTCACTTACTGTAATGGGTCAAGATGTTAAGGCTCTAACAGAAAAGGAATTAAGAGAGTTTAGAAAAAGAATGGGGATGATTTTTCAAAACTTTAACCTTATGCAAAGAAAAAATGTTTTTGATAATGTTGCGCTTCCTTTAGAGGTTTGGGGATATAGTAAAGAACAAATAGAAGAAAAGGTTTGGAATTTATTAAAATTAGTTGGACTTGAGGATAAGGCAAAGGCTAAGCCATCATCTTTAAGTGGGGGGCAAAAACAAAGGGTTGCAATAGCAAGGGCATTGGCATTAGAGCCAGAAATATTATTATGTGATGAGGCAACTTCAGCTTTAGATCCAAAGATAACAAAAGATATATTAGCTCTTTTATCAAATATTAATAAGGAGCTTGGAATTACAATAGTAATTGTTACTCACCAAATGGAAGTTGTTAAAGAGGTATGTGAAAGAGTTGCATTAGTTGAGGGAGGAGAGCTTAAGGCTTGTGGTAAGTCAGATGAGTTATTCTTAAAACCTGGAGTTCATTTAAAGAAATTCTTAGGTGAAAATGATGATGAAACCCTACCAGATGATGGGGTCAATATTAAAATATTCTTCCCAAGTAATTGTTCGGAAAATGCCTTAATAACAAGAATGGCAAGAGAATTAAATATAGATTTTTCTATAGCTTTTGGTAAATTAGAAAAGTTTAGAGAGAGTATTTTAGGATGCTTGGTTATCAACATAAATAAAGAAGATTTACTAAGGGTTCAAGAATATCTAGGGAGTAAAGAAATTCAATGGGAGGTGCTAATATAATGGATTTAGTATTAGAGGCTTTATTACAAACCATGGCAATGGTTATTCCATCAACCTTCTTCGCAGTGGTTATAGGATTCTTTCCAGCAATATTAGTAACCTTAACTGCACCAGATGGACTAGCTCCAAATAAAATTGTTTATAAAAGTTTAGATTTTATAATAAATACACTTAGAAGTTTTCCATTCATTATTTTAATGGTAGTATTAGTGCCATTAACAAGAGTGATCATGGGAGGGTCAATAGGTGTGGAGGGTGCAATAGTGCCTTTAACAGTAGCAACGGCACCTTTTGTTGCAAGAATAATTGAAAATGCACTTAGAGAGGTTGATAAAGGAGTAATTGAGGCAGCAAAAGCCTTTGGAGCTTCAAATAAACAAATTCTTTTTAAGGTAATGTTAGTTGAAGCAGTTCCTGCAATAGTATCAGGACTTACTCTTACAATAATATCTGTTATTGGATATTCTGCAATGGCTGGAGCTATTGGTGGTGGAGGTCTTGGAGATGTTGCTATAAGATATGGTTATCACAGAAATGAGTATGAAATAATGTGGGCAACTGTAATTGTATTAGTTATAGTAGTTCAAGTACTTCAATCATTAGGAAATTATTTATATAAAAAATTATCAAGGTAAAATAAAAGGGGGATTTTGAAATGAAAAAGAAAGGTTTATTATCAATTATATTAACAGGAGTTTTAGCATTAGGATTAGTTGGATGCGGAAGTAAAGCAGAGGATAAAACAATAAGAATTGGGGTTACGCCAGTTCCACATGCAGAAATAGTTAAGGAAGCTATTCCTTTATTAGAAAAGGAAGGATATACAGTAAAGGTTAGTGAATACACAGATTATGTTGCACCAAATAGAGCATTATTTGAAGGAAGTCTTGATGCGAATTTCTACCAACATGTACCTTATTTAGAGTCACAAAATAAGGATAATAAATATGATTTAGTATCAATTGCTCAAATTCATTTAGAGCCATTAGGATTATACTCAAACACTGTTCGTGATGTTAAAGATTTAAAAGATGGGGCAACAATTGCTATTCCAAATGATCCATCAAATGAAGCAAGAGCATTAAAACTATTAGCTAAAAATGGTGTTATTAAGGTTAAAGAAGGAGAATTAATTACTCCTAGAGATATTACAGAAAATCCTAAGAATTTAAAGTTTAAGGAATTAGAGGCTGCAGCTATTCCTAAGGCATTAGAAGAGGTTGATGCTGCTGTTATTAATGGTAATTATGCATTAGAAAATAAGATTTCTTATAAGGAAAAGGGATTAATTCAAGAGGATAAAAATACTCCTGAAGCTAAGCCATACGGTAACTTAATTGCTGTTAAAAAGGAAAATGAAAATAGTGAAAAATCAAAGGCTTTAAAGAAGGCATTAACTTCTCCAGAAATTAAGAAGTTTATTCAAGAAAAGTATAATGGGGCTGTAATACCTGTATTTTAATAGGGAAGAGAAAAGGGAAACCTTTTCTCTTTTTATCTTGTTTGATATAAAGCTTTTTGATATTATAAAAGAATAGAATAAAAAAAGAAAAGAGGGCTATTATGTGGAAAGATTACTATAAATTAGAAAATGAAAAAGTTTTAAAGAACTATGAATTAGGATTGAAGGAAGTTTGTGAGATTGTAGCTGAAACTGAAAAAAAGGAGGATTCTAATTCAAGATATTTCAATGCTCTTGGAGGGTTAATTTTAAAATTAGAAAAGGTAAGAGTTAACCATGTTGAAAAGGAATTTGATGAGTTTTCTTTAGAGGAATTACAAGAGGAAAATCAAGGTTTATATAAAGAACTTTTTGAAGAAAATTATGATGTATGTTTTGGAAATCCAGAGTATGCGGTTAAGGAATTGGGAGAGGAAAATGGGGCATATCTATCAGCTTTTTATGCATATGTAAGAGGGGGAATAGGTTTTGCATATAGAAATAGATTAGTTTCAGTAGAAAGTAGAGTTGAAACGTTTATTAATTTATATAAAAATAATGAAGCTTATAAGGTAAAGGATATAATTAATAGTAATATTCTTGATGAAAAACTATTTATATATGAAAGAACTTCTGAAATATTTGAAAGATATGGTGCAGAATATGACTTTTATCAAGATATAATATTTAACTCAGATTTAATGGATATAAAATATCTTTATAAATATGATTCTTATATATCAGAAAATGAAATAAAAACTGTAAAGTTCCTTCAAAGCTATCCAGTTGAGAAAATTAAAAAACTAACTAATACAGCTGTTCAAGGTTATATTAGAGGATTTATAATGGAGAACAAAAAAAGAGGGAATAGAGATGTAGTTAGATTGTTCTATCCAGTTGGTCAAGAAATTATTATAAAGCAATTAATTGAAGACTTTGAGAAAGAAAATATGAAGGTAGCTGTATTTAGAGTTGATGGAACTAACCCAAATAGACAGTATGCATATGACCATAGATTTGATGAAGGTATGTACTTTGATGTTAATTATACAGAAATGTTCCAAAGAGGATGGGAACAATCATTAATAAATAATGAAAGTGTAATGAGTCAGGTTTGTGGTATTGAGGCTTATGAAAGCTTTGGTGAGAAGCCATTTGCACCAAAAAACAAGGTTGAGGCTATTACGTTAGATAAAGAACAGCAAGAATTAAGTAGAAAAAATAAGAACCAAATGAATCAAATTTTTAAAAAGTACTATCCATCAGAGGAAACTTGTTTTTCTATAATTGCATTCCCATCACCTGAAATTGGAGATAACTTTGAAGAGATATTTGAGGAAACTTTAAAAGTTAATATGATGGATAATGAAACCTATGAGCCAATTCAACAATTAATAATTGATGCATTAGATAAGGGTGAGTATGTTCATATTAAAGGAAGTAATGGAAATAAAACAGATATAAAGGTTGCACTTCAGGAAATAAAGAATCCAGATAAGGAAACAAACTTTGTAAACTGTGTAGCGGATGTAAACATACCTTTAGGTGAGGTGTTTACTTCTCCTAAATTAACAGGAACAACTGGATTACTTCATTTAAAAGAAACATATTTAGGATTAAAGTATTATAATCTTGAATTAAACTTCAAGGATGGATTTGTAAATGATTTTGCATGTAGCAACTTTAAAAGTGAGGAAGAAAACAAGAAGTATGTTAAAGAGAATTTAATGAGGCTTCATGATACTCTTCCACTTGGAGAGTTTGCAATTGGAACTAACACAGTTGCTTATGTTATGGCTGAAAAATATAAGATTATTGAGAAACTACCTATATTAATAATTGAAAAAATGGGACCTCATTTTGCAATTGGTGATACTTGCTTTAGTTTTGCAGAGGATTTACCAATTTATAATTTAACAGATAATAAAGAGGTTGTTGCAAGAGATAATGAAAAATCAATTAAGAGAAAAGTTGATGTAAATGAAGCTTATACAGGAGTTCATACAGACATTACTATTCCTTATGATGAAATTGGATTTATAAATGTTATATTAAAAAATGGAGAAGAAATTTCAATTATTAAGGATGGAAGATTTGTTTTAGATGGAACAGAGTTCTTAAATCAACCCTTTGAAAAATAATAAAAAAAGATGCTACTTATAATTGTAGCATCTTTTTTACTCTTTTATTGTTTTAAATCCAACTATACCTTATAATGGAACTAAATGTGTAGTAACAGAAGGAGGAAAGAGTATGAATATTTCAAAGGTTGCAGTTGAATTAAAGGGAAGTGACATACTTAGTATAATTAATGACTTTGTAAAAGTTGATGGATTAGAGTTAAACAAGGTAGAAATAGATAAAACAATTTACGTTGAGGGTGTATTTAAAGCAGGTATATCAATAAACTTTTCAGGGGAACTTGAAATTTTAGGGGTAAGTGATGGCAAGGTAATAACAAGATTTTCATCATGTAAAGTAATGAAGATAGGTTTCTTTAGAATGATAAGAAGCTATGCTTTAAAATTAATATTTAATAAACTACAAGATTTCGGACTAACATCTGATAAGGATAAGATAATTATTAATGTAAATAAAATTTTAAGTGACATACCATTTATAGATATAAATGTTAAGGATGCTTACATAAAAGGTCAAGCACTTCACGCTGAAGTAGAAGATATAAAAATATCATTAGCTGGAGATTTAATAAAGCCTAAGGAAGAGGAAGTTTTAGAGGGCGAGGTTTTATTAGAAGAGCAAAACATAACAATTCCAAGTGAAAAAATAGTGGACAACTATACTCTAGGAAGAAAATATGTTGAGAATAAACTTCCTACAGAAGTAAAAAAATATAGCGATTATATTTTAGCAATACCAGATGTTGTGGCTCTTTTATACAGACTTTTAAAGGATAAAAGGGTTAAAATGAGTACCAAATTAATTATTTCTGCATCAGTTGGTTATGTTGTGTTCCCAACGGATATAATACCAAATAATATACCTTTCATTGGAAGGGTTGATGATATTGCAGTTGTATTTTTTGCATTAAATAGAATTGTAAATGATGTTCCACTACAAATTATTTTAGAAAATTATGCAGGTAAAGACGAATTATTGTTAATACTAAAAAGTGGGTTAGATTATATAGTTAACTTTACAGGTGCTAAAAATGTTGATAAGCTATATAGCGTTATAGAAGAGTTAACTACATTATAGTTTTAGAAAGTAGGAAGCTTTAGGAATTTAATGAATAATTTTTTTTAAATTACACAATATAATAATATTAAAATTTATTATAGAGGTGGTAATTATGGGAAGATATATTAAAGGCGTAGTTACAGGTGCTATAGTTGGAACAGCTGTTGGAATGATGATATTACCAGAGTTGAACAGAAAACAACATCGATCTGTAAGAAAAATGGGAAGAAAATTAGTTCATGCAGCAGGAGAAGGTTATGATGATATGATGCATTGGATGAGATAAAACCAAAATGCTACAGTAACTAGAGTTATTGTAGTATTTTTATTTGTATTATATTATAAATTTTTATCCAAAAAATATAATATAAAGGTTAAAAATAGAAAAAAACACTAAAAATGTCGTATGAAATAAATCATTAGTAAAATTTTAGTAATATTTATGGATTTTATTGTTATAGATAATAATTATATGGTATAATTAATTTAAATATTGTAAATTATCAAATTTAAATACTTATTATCACTAAGTTAATAATTAGAGTAAAGGAAGAGTATATTATGGAAATTCTGTCATTAGGGGAGAAGATAAAAAGAAAAAGAAAAGAATTGGACATGACTTTAAAAGATTTAGCTCAGGATAGAATAACTCCTGGTCAAATTAGTTTAGTAGAGTCTGGTAGGTCAAATCCATCAATGGATTTATTAGAGTATTTAGCAGCTACACTTAAAACTACTGTTGAATACTTAATGGAATCAGAAGAAAGCCAAGCGGAAAAAATTTGTACTTACTATGAGCAAATGGCTCAGTCTTATATAATAGAAGGTGATTATATAACAGGGGGCAAGTACATTGAAAATGCACTTTACTATGCAGAAAAATATAACTTAGAATACAAGAAGGCAAGAATATTATTTTTAAGAGCAGAGATTCACATTGGAAATGGTGAATTGGTTGCAGCTCAACAATTTTTCCTTTCAGCCAATGTAATTTTTATAAAAAACAATAATTTTGAGGAAATAGTAAGAACGTTTTTACATCTTGGGAAAATAACTTTAGAGCTTAAGGCATATCATTCTGCAAACTCTTATTTAAAACAGGCAGAAAAAGTATATATGGACAATAATATAGGAAATGATTTTTTACTAGGTGATATATACTACAACATGGCAAAGGGATATTTTAAGGTTGAAAATATTAAGAGTGCTGTTGATTATTCTTTCTTAGCAAAAAAGAAGTTTGAGCAATTACACAATAAAAATGAATATGCTAAAACATTATTACTACTTTCGGAGGAATATAATAAAGCAGGGGATTTAATCAATGCTATTAAGTATTCTACTAAAACCTTAGATGTTTATAAGGAACTAAATGATGAGAAGAGTATTTCTAATATTGAAAATAATTTAGGGAAATTATTTTATAGCTTCGAAAATATTGAAGAGTCATTTATACATTATGAAAAAGCTAAAGAAATTAGATTAAGAAACAATGATACCGATTTAATTGATACTTTAATAAATATATGTAATAACTACCTTAAAATTAAGGACATACAATCATGTGAAAATTTATTAAATGAAGTTTATGAAAGATTATCAGATAATAATAGAGAAGAGAGAATCCAATGTAATCTAATCCAATATAGATTATATATTATAAATGATGATGCTTTAGAAGCTGAGCATATGTTAATTCAAACATATAACTATGCGAAGAATATGGAATTATTTAAAAAAGCTGGTGAAATTGCTGTTATGCTTGGAAAGTTTTATATTGACAATAAAAACGATTCAGAAGCAGCTAAGTATTTAGATGAGGGTGTCGGGATATTCAGAAAAATGGGTGTATTATAAATTTAGGCAAATGGGTGATAAAAAATGGAAATATTATCAACAGGAGAAAAAATTAAAAGGTCTAGAGTATACAAGTCTATAACTTTGAAGGAGTTATGCGGTGATAAGATATCTATTTCGAAGTTAAGTTGTATTGAAAATGGAAAAGTCAAAGCAGAGCCACATATTTTAGAATACATTTCAGAGATGCTAAATATTAGTTATGATTATTTGGTAAGGGATGTTTACGAGCAAGTTGAAGATAACATGCAAATAATTAGAGATACATTATTTGTGGATAAGGATATTGAGAGCAAGATAAAGTTGAATTTAGATTGCTCAATATCCTATGAATATTTTGATAAAGCTTTTGAACTAATGCATTTATTATTTAGTGTTTATTTAGCAAATGGAATGTACGAAAATATACAACTTATTGTTTCAAAGTATTTTGATTTATATCAAAGAAATATTACAGAGGAAAATACCATTGTTTATTTTAAGGATATGGCACAATACTTATTTGAAAATGAGGAGTATAATGAAGCTATTGCATACTATATTAGACTAAGAGAAACTGTACTTGCAAATAATAACTCAGATAAGAAGTTATATTGTTTGTTGGCTTTTAATGAAGGGATTTGTTATAATAAAATAAATCAAATTGACAAAGCATATAAACTATTAAAAGAAGCAGTTGATAAAATAGATAGTATAGATGATGATTTGACAAGGGGTAGAATATACAATGCTTTTGCAATTATTTGTATAAGAACAAATAGAATAGAAGGGGAAAAGTACATAGAAAAGGCATATGAGTTTCAAAAAGAGAACCCTTTAGTTTTAGCAACTTCAATGGGAGAATATGCTTCAGCATATTTTGAAGTAAATAATTTAGATAGGGCTATTAGTGAAATAAAAGAAGGGATAAGTTTATTCCCTAAACATAATAACATAAAATATGTACAGTTCTTAATTAAATGTATCAAGGAGTTGCTAGATAATAATGAATGCGAGTATGCATTTGAATTAGCTGATGAAGCTTTGAATTTAGCAATTGAAACTAATAATATAAAGCTAATTGAAAGAGCCTACTATTATAAAGGAAGTATACTACAAAAGCAGGGTAGTTATTTATCTGCAGAAATGTATATGAATTTATCGGCGGATTCTTTAATGAAGTTTGGAAACAAGGAACAAAGATACAAAAGATACCTAGAAATGGCTGAGTTATATTATAACTTAAATGATACTAAGGAATCTCTTAAGTATTTTAATCTAGCATTTAATATAAAAGATTCTATATAAAGAGAAACAGATATAAGACGTAAAAGCTTATATCTGTTATTTTTATATAGAATTAATTAAAATCAAAATCGCTCCATATCCCTGTAACTCTGTTATAAGATTTAAGACTGAAGATTTTTTAGCATATTTAAAATCAATTTTAGGGAAGGATGCTTTATATAAAATTTCTTTCTCTTCCTTATTTAATCTATCTGGTCTTCCCATGGCAACCCAGTAATCATAGGATGAACCAATTTTTTCGTTTACCTCATAGGTTACTATTCTAGTAGAATTTTTAATATTAACCATATTTAATGATAGCTTTTTAGAGGATGAATTTAAAGAAACTTTTTTAATATCCTTATATTGAGAATTTAAAAGGTTATTAAAATTATCATTGTAGCTATAAAGTAAAATACTATAGTTATTATTAAACTTAGTTACAATATATCCATTATCTTTAGCAACTACAGTTCCTTTAAGTTTACTTAAAAGATAGTAGGCGTAATAAGATGGTTTCTTAATTCCCATATCATTAACTAAACCAGTTGAACCTATAAAAACTTCATTAGTTAAATTAGTTTCTTTCTCTAATACATCGTAAGCTCTTAAAAATCCAAGGTTATCATTTGGAAAGATAAGATTATGAATAATATAAGGAAGCATAAGTGAAGTATCATATATTTTATTAAGCCCAGTTAAATGATTAAAATCATCCAGTAAAACTACAAATTTATATTCATTCTCTAATAAGTTTGATATAAATTTTTTAGTTTCCTCAGAAATTTTAGAGGAAAATTGAAATCTAATAGAATTAATATTAATAACATCAGAGGTTGAAAAATATTCATAGAAGCTTTTTAAAGCATTAGAATAATCTTCAATAGTAAAGGCTTCTTCATCTATTACTATAAGAGGTTTAAGAGAAATGGAATCTAAGAACTCCAAAATAGTTTTAGCTCTATTCCAGTTAAAAAACTCACTTCCAGAGAAAACTCCCATATCAGAGCTAAATAGTTTTTCAAGCCTACCGTAATTAAAATGAATTTCATCCTGTATTTCTTCAAGTATATCTTTATTATCCTCAATTAATAAATCAAAAGATTCCCCTATATTAATAATTTCTTTATAGTTTTCATCAAATTCTTCAACATTTGAGTTCATATCAATATGAATATTCCAAAGCTTATTTTCAAAGTTAAACCTCTCATAATCCTCAAGATAATACTCAAGAGGGGAGATAGCTTCATTTAGATCTAAATAAGATAATTTTTTAAAACTATTAAAGGTATCCTCATCAATTTTATTTTTTCTTCTATATTGAAGAGGTGTCATGCCAAAGATCGTTTTAAAATGTTTATTAAAATATCTAGGATGAGAAAAACCAATTTCATCAGATATTTCAGTTATACTCATATCTGTAGATAATAGAAGTTTAATTGATTCCTCAACTCTTGTTTGATTTATAAGATCGGTAAAGCTGTACCCAGTAGCATATTTTATTTCATGGGAAAGATAATGAGGACTTAAGAATTCCTTTTTAGCAATTTCCTTTAATGTAATATTATTATTATAATTATTAAATATATATTTAGAAATTCTATGATATCTATCAAGCTGTTCAATATTTTCCTTTAGTTCTTCTTTCTCGTAGGTTAAATAATGAAAGTTATTAATCAAATGATAAAGTAGATTAATTAAGGTGTTTTCAATCTCCTCGTCATAATCCTGTTGCATTTGAACTCTTTCACAAAGTAATATAGAAAGAAAACTACGAAGTTCTTCATACTCTTCACCAGTTTGGGAGGAGGAGTTAGAAGAATTGGTATAAAAGAAAATGTTCTTTATATCCTTATAATATTTTTCAAAGAAATAAGGGTCTATGTGAAATATTAAAACTTCATTATGTTCATCACTATAAATTCTATGAGTTTCATCTATATTAATAATTTCTATTTCATTTTCGTATAATTCAAATGAATCTGCATCAATTGTTATATTGATTTTTCCCTTTAAAACATAAACTATTTCTATACACTCATGCCAATGAAGAGGATATTCTTTAATGGAAGCGTATTGAATTTTTAAGGGAAGGTTTTTTTCATAGGTTATATACTCAGCTCTCATTAGTTTCTCCTTTCTACGCTTTTTATATAGTATACCAAAAAAATGAAGAAATTTAAATTACTGAAATTACCACTTAAATATATTTTGACTTTCTTTGACCTTTGTATTATTATATGAATATAGTAAAAAATAAAACATATAAGTTTTTAGGAGGAGTAGAAATGAATATAGATAAGATGACAATTAGAGTGCAACAAGCATTAAATGACTCAAATTTAACAGCAGTAAAGTTTAACCAACAACAGATAGAAGTAATTCATCTTTTTTCTGCCCTTGTTGAGCAAGAAGATGGGTTGATTCCTAATATCTTAACTAAAATGGGAGTTTCGGTTAAGAATTTAAAATATGATATAGATATGAAGCTTGATAAGCTGCCAAAGGTTTTAGGTGAGGGAGCTAATAATTCAGGTGTTTATCCAACTAGAAAATTTGAAGAGGTCCTTGTTAAGGCAGAAAGTATTGCTAGTCAATTTCAAGATTCCTATATTAGTGTAGAGCATTTAATGTTAGCTATTTTTGAGGTTGAAAAGCAAGGTGCTGCAAGAGATATACTTGATAAATATAATATTAATAAAGATAATTTTATGAAGGTTTTAACAGAGGTTCGTGGAAGTCAAAGAGTTGAAACTCAAGACCCAGAGGGAACTTATGATGCACTATCTAAATATGGAACAAATTTAGTTGAATTAGCTAAAAAGCATAAGCTTGACCCTGTTATAGGTAGAGATGAAGAAATAAGAAGAACTGTAAGAATACTTTCAAGAAGAACAAAAAATAACCCAGTTTTAATTGGTGAGCCTGGAGTTGGTAAAACAGCAATTGTTGAGGGGCTTGCAGAAAGAATTGTTAGGGGTGATGTTCCTGAAGGTTTAAAGGATAAAATAATCTTCTCATTAGATATGGGAGCATTAATTGCAGGTGCAAAATATAGAGGAGAGTTTGAGGAAAGATTAAAGGC
>JBOFVP010000193.1:0-4406 GCA_051653165.1 Clostridium sp. | reverse complement strand
AGAGCAGCTGACTTGTAATCAGCAGGTTGTTGGTTCGACTCCGACTGGAAGCTCCATTTATGGCCCCTTGGTCAAGCGGTCAAGACACCACCCTTTCACGGTGGTAACAGGGGTTCGATTCCCCTAGGGGTCACCATTTAAATTTTAATATTGGTGATAGTATTAATGCAGTATGGGCGCATAGCTCAGCTGGGAGAGCATCTGCCTTACAAGCAGAGGGTCACAGGTTCGATCCCTGTTGTGCCCACCATAAACTTAATACGGCTTAGTAGCTCAGTTGGTTAGAGTGCCGGCCTGTCACGCCGGAGGTCGAGGGTTCGAGCCCCTTCTGAGTCGCCAAGTAAAAAGTTGTAGTTATCTACAACTTTTTTTATTTTAATCAGTACAATAACTACACACAAAAAAATCTTTAGTATTCTTTATACTAAAGATTTTTTATTCTATTTATATTTTTCAAGGTTAATCTTTATTCTTATATCTTCAGAGAAGAATTTACAAAGTTTAAAGTTTCCTATTAGTCTTGAAGCCATTCTTTCAGAGTACATTTGTGTTATATCAGGTAATGTTAAATTAGTAGATATAAGCATTTTCTTTTTCTTTAATAACTTTTTATTTAGTATGTTAAACATTTCAGTAATTGAAAAATCATTAATTTGTTCAGTTCCAAGATCATCTACTATTAATAAATCACAATCTATTAATAAAGTTTCTAAATCTCTATTATTATTAAACCTAATATCTCTTAAACAATTAATAAGTTCTTCAGAGGTTTTATATACAACTAAGAATCCACTATCTAATAAAGCTTTGGATATACAATAGGATAAATAGGATTTACCACTACCAGGATTACCAAAGAACAAAAGGTTTGTATCTATTGAGTCAAAGTTAGGTAAATAATAATTAGTTATAAAATCTAAATGCTCCTGAATATTTCTTCTTGGGCTATATTTTTCGTTACCAATTTTATGAGCAGAAAAAAGATTTAAATCAAAATTAGAAAAATTATTATCTCTAATTAAATCTTCTAAATCTGAATCTTTATAATAAAGTTTAATTAAAAAGTTCTTAGCACATTTGCATTGCTTAACTCCTATGTATCCAGTATCTTGACATCTAACGCATCTATAGTGTAAATCTAGGTAATCAGCAGGGTAACCTTTAGATACTAACATCTCACACTTTCTCGCTCTTAAATCCATAAGAGTATCTTTAATTTCATTGATTTTAGCTTCATCACCTTTTGATTGTAAAATAGCTATAGGCAATTTTAATGACTCATGCATTACCTGATTATCTAAGCGTAATATTTCAGGGTAACGCCCTTGTATTTCATCTCTTCTAGTTTTTAAAGCTTTCTGTTCAGAACTTCTAATTTTATCATAGGTATTTAATAGTTCTCTTTGATATCCCTTAATCATCTTTATCCCATCCTAACAATTTTCTCTCTAACTCATCATAATCATATTCTCTTGGCGTAAAATTATTAAACTTAAGCTTTGAGCCTTTAGATACATTAGGATAAGCTGGTTTATTATTAAATTTTTGATTTTGTTGAGTGAAATTATTTTTAGTAGTATTATTATCTTTCTTTGCAATATCTTCTAAAGTCATAAGATTATTTTTATGCCAATTAACTAAAATTCCATCAATATATTTGAAATCAGCTCTATTAAGTCTAAGAGAACAAACTTCACAAGCTTTTTCAATAACCTCTAAATCGAAGTTAAATGTAAATAGCCATTTTTCCATAAGCTCTTGTTGAGCCTTCATGACTTCACCATTTTGTAGTCCTAAATAAGTCATTACTTTTCTAATTTTTATCCATTTATCTTCTGTAGATCTAATATAATTTTGTGCTTGGTCAATGGTTTTTATATTCTTATCATTCCATGCAATTGCAACCTTTTCTATATATCTAAAATCTGTTTTATTTTTTGATACACAATACTCAATTAATAATAATATTAATTCAGAAGAAAATTTAAAATCAGATTGCCAACTTAAATAAATTTCCATTTCCTTGCTAGATAAAGGTCTTGCAAGAATTTTTTCTATATCATTAAGCATATCAGAGGTTTGTGTGTTATTTAAAGCATGAAGTAAATTTACATCTTTAGAAGTTGTTTTAGTTTCAGCATCTAAAGGTAAAAATTCTACACTAAAATTATTCATCTTATCTCTTTTTATAAGCTTAATTACACCCTCATCATGCCAGTAATTAAGTGCATTCATAACATCAGATTCAAGTAAGTTTAAAGCGGAAGCACATATAGAAGAACTAACCCCTGGTTCACCTGAAACTGTATATTTTAGCATAATTAAATAGACTTTAATAAATTCACCACGAGCTTTTGGCATATATTTTTCGATAAAAACATTGTTAACAGGAGTGTAATTTAAAGCATTATTTGTTAAGTAAAAAGTGCTCATATTATGCCCTATACCTTTCGTTGTTTTATATTATTAAAATAATTATAACAAAGTAACACTGCTATAACAACACAAGTTATTAATGCATAAAAATTAAAATACAGGGTAAATTAACAGATGTGCTGAAAAATATTAAATTCAAGGAGTGACATTTAAACATATGGATTCGGATAAGTTTTTAAAGGGAATGAAAAATACAATAATAATATTAGTATTAGCATTTTCTTTAGTTGAAATACAACCAATAAAAATAGCCTTTGCAAGTAATAATGATTTAAATATAAAAAATGTAAAATATAAGCCTGATAAAAAGGTTAAAGCAACAATAGGTGAAAGAGAAATAGAAAATGAAATATTATCAGCAGTTAATACAAATATAACTATGTTTCAGGTTAATTTAAATGGTGAGTGCTATGGATATATACCAAATCAAGATGAAGGTAAGAAAATCTTAAATAAGATAGGTCAATTATATTTAGATGAAATAAATGTTGATAGTGATAGATTAATTCAGGTTGATGTTGAAGGTAAACTTGATTATACGAAAGCATTTGCAAGTTCATCAGTATTAGATGATAATGAGGAAATTGCACAAAGAATATATGATGATAATAAGAAAAGTGAAATGTTAAAGGTAACAGTTAAAGCTGTAGATGAACAAAAAGAAATAATACCACATGAAACAAAGGTTGAGAAATCAAATGAGATATATTTAGGACAAAGCAAAGTAGTAAAGGGAGAAGTGGGAGAAAAGCAAGTATTAAAAGAGATTAAATATGTTAACGGTAAAAAGTGCGAAGAAAGAGCATTAGATGAAATTGTAATAAATGAACCAAAGGATACAGTTGTATATAAAGGGGTTAAAGATCCAATCCAAGATAACCATGCTTTTTTATATAAGCCAACTAGAGGGTGGACCATAACATCAAACTTTGGACCAAGATGGGGTAAAAACCACAATGGTATGGACATAGCAGGAAACACAGGAGATCCAGTTTTAGCGACTTTTGATGGAGTAGTTAAACAAAGATATTATGATTCAGGATATGGAAATGTAATATTTTTAGAGCATGAAAATGGAATAGAAACTATTTATGGTCATTTAAGTGGATTTAACATTGAAGTAGGGAAAGAAGTTAAAAAGGGGGATTTAATAGGATATGTAGGGAGTACAGGAATAAGTACAGGTCCTCACTTACATTTTGAATTAAGAGTTAACGGAAGAGCTGTAAATCCAAGTAAATATATTCAATAATAAAGAATTACAAAAGGATACTAAACTAATCAGTATCCTTTTGTCATATTTAAATATATTACTCAAACAATCGAAGTAGATTAATTACACCCTCGCCTTGTTGATTTTTAGGAAAATCATTTTGTTCACAACAAATTCTAAGCAAAGAATAAATATCATCAAAGTTAAAAGTAGTATTCTTTTCAAACAGCAATGCACAAATTCCAGATACAAAGGCAGTAGACAAAGAAGTTCCACTATAGGTTTTATAGGATAAATCTAATTTTGGAGGATATACCTTAATACCATTCTTTTCAGATATAAATTCAGAATCAGAATTTAATACAACGATATTAGATGCAGCTGCTATTAAATTAGGTTTAGTAGTTCGTTTATAAGGTCCACAGGAAGAGTAGGCATATGGTTTATTTACCGCAGATGAAGTATCAAGGCCACCAACTGTTATACAGTTACTAAGAGTAGATATTCCCATTATGCTACCATCTGTATTTAATTTACTTCCACTTGGAACTATTGGTATTATATTATTCTTGCAACATACATCAAACATATCTTTAAATAAGCTTAGTATAAAGGAATTATAAGAAAGTTGTTCAAATGGTAAACAAAGTATTTTAATATTATGTTCAGATGAAAGTTTAATAAGATTCTCTATTGAGAAAAGTATGTCAGAAGCATATCCTTTCCCAAGCTTATCAAATGCTTTGTAACAATAAAT
>JBOFVP010000192.1:0-18533 GCA_051653165.1 Clostridium sp. | reverse complement strand
TTGCTCTATTAGAAGCTGTTATATATATAATAAGTCTTGGAATAGTTTTTTCTGATCTAACTAATATGTATAATATCTGTGCTTATATTATAGG
Organism: Clostridium sp.; assembly: GCA_051653165.1. Classification (GTDB taxonomy): domain Bacteria; phylum Bacillota; class Clostridia; order Clostridiales; family Clostridiaceae; genus Clostridium. Next base: position 18,439 of record JBOFVP010000192.1, on the reverse strand, counting down.
TTATGGTCTTGGAATATATATTGGTGGATGTGTCGAAGAACGCCTGGCACTAGGCTATAGATGTATTCATGTAAATTTATTAAATGTTAATAACAAACTAGTTGAGGAAGTAAGAAACAGAAAATTTGGTGTTACAACTTTTATGGGGGAAGGTAGAAACGGTGAAGCTAGAGTACGTCTAGAAATAGTTTCTCATAGATCTAGAGAGAATGAATTAATAAAGTTAGTTACAACCCTTGAACCAAGTGCTTTTATAGTATCTTATGAACCTACTCAATTTAAAGGTGGTTATTTAATAAAGTAATTTTTCTATATATGTATATTTATTTTCCTTATGGGCAACATAAATATATCTTCCATTCTGTTGTGATAAATAGATAGAAAAGACTAATGTAGCTTGTTGCACCGCTATATTAGTCTTTTTGATTTCTTATATTTTTGGAACACTTCATCTTCATTAAAATATAATGGACTATTATTAATACTTAGGAGTTTATATGAGTCATAGACATTATAAAAACAACCCTACTCCAGATGAAGCTTCAAAAAGCACCGATGATACTCTACAATTTGAGGAGTTTGAATTTTCTTATGCTCCTTATAATAGAATGCCTCCTTTCGGTGGACCAAACTTCCCTCAAGGAGGTGGACCATTTCCACCAAACTTTAATGGAGGGCCAAAATTCCCAGGTCAAGGTGGATATCAAGGAGGCGGACCTAATCAAAATATGATGGGACCACCACCTTCATATATACCAACTAAAAATGATAAGAGTGTTCAAAAGTTAAATTACAACCCTTATAATCAAGAAGGCCCTCAAACTAAAGCAGTTAGCCCTAATTCAATTAGATTTTGTCTTTATAAGTACACCTATATATGGGAAATGAATGGACGAAGCTATTGGGCTTATCTATTTAATGTTGATAGGGTATCTGTATCAGGTATGCGATGGATGGGCTATTACTGGGTTTATTTCGGAATTGATTTAAGAAGAATTGATTCTTTTGTATGTTATAGAGATGATTGTCCTTCTTGTGGCAAAGGCTCATCCTTACGTGAATCACCAGACTTAGTTACTACTATTAAAAAAGAACACACTAGAAAGGGAACAAAAACTATAATTAGTCATGTTTTATCTTCTATTGATATTCCTGAATATAAAAATGACTTAATTACTGAAAAGGTTGGGTTTATTGATGATAGAGATGTTGAAACTCAACTTCCTTGCTTCAAGTACAGAAACAATAATTATAGATTAGTTCTTGATCTTTCACTAAATGATTCTCTTTCTGCGGAGTTAAAAAATAAAATAATTTCTATTTCTAAGGAATGTGCTTTACATTCTTTAAATATTATTTCTTCAAATAGTAGAAGTGATACTTGTTCAATTTTAGAAAACTTTGAAAGCTGTAAACTAAATATAGATACAACTTTAACCTCATTTGAGAATATGTTTAGCGATAAGGTTCGTGAGCTTCCAAACTGGAAAAATATTTTTGATGAAATTGATTATTCAATAAAAGAAGAAAATATCATTGGAAATTGGACTACAATATAACCTAATAAAGGACTGCCATATTGGCAGTCCTTTTTATATTACATTCTTGCGTGGAATGTTCTGTTTATTACGTCTTGTTGTTGTTCTCTTGTTAATTTAATGAAGTTAACAGCATATCCTGAAACTCTTATTGTTAATTGTGGATACTCTTCTGGGTGATCCATTGCATCTAATAAAGTTTCTCTGTTAAATACATTTACATTTAAATGATGAGCATTTTGACCAAAATATCCATCCATTAAGAAGCTTAGGTTCTTAATTCTTTCTTCTGGTGTTTTTCCTAATGCATCTGGAATAATTGAGAAAGTATTTGAAATACCATCTTGTGAATGTTCATATGGTAACTTAGCAACTGAATTTAATGATGCTAATGAACCACTATTATCTCTTCCGTGCATTGGATTAGCTCCTGGTGCAAATGGTTCTCCTGCTTTTCTTCCACATGGAGTTGTTCCTGTCTTCTTACCATAAACAACGTTTGAAGTTATTGTAAGAACTGATTGAGTGTGGTATGCATTTCTGTAAGTCTTATTCTTTCTGATTTTATTCATCATGTTTTCAACTAACCAAATTGCAATATCATCTACTCTATCATCATCATTTCCGTATTTAGGGAAATCACCTTCAACTTCGAAATCTATAGCTATTCCTTGTTCATTTCTTATTGGCTTAACTTTTCCGTATTTAATTGCTGATAATGAATCTGCACAAACTGAAAGTCCTGCTATACCACAAGCCATAGTTCTAAATACATCTCTATCGTGTAATGCCATTTGTAATCTTTCATATGAATATTTATCATGCATATAGTGGATAACATTTAATGTGTTAACATATAGATTAGCTAGCCAATCAGTCATAACATCAAACTTCTTAATCACTTCATTATAGTCTAAATATTCACTTGTTATTGGATCAATTTGAGGTCCTACTTGTACTCCTGACTTTTCATCTTTACCACCATTTATAGTGTAAAGTAAAGTCTTAGCTAAGTTAACTCTTGCTCCAAAGAATTGCATTTGTTTACCAACTTTCATAGCTGATACACAACAAGCTATTGCATAATCATCTCCCCAGTAAGGCTTCATTAAGTCATCATTTTCGTATTGTACAGAGCTTGTATCAATAGAAACCTTTGAACAGAAATCTTTAAATCCTTGTGGTAATTGAGTTGACCAAAGAACTGTTAAGTTTGGTTCTGGTGATGGTCCTAAAGTATAAAGTGTATTAAGCATTCTAAATGAGTTCTTAGTAACTAATGATCTTCCATCTACTCCAATACCAGCTATTGATTCTGTTACCCAAGTTGGATCTCCTGAGAATAAATCATTGTATTCTGGTGTTCTTAAGAATTTAACTAATCTTAACTTCATTACAAAGTGATCCATTAATTCTTGAGCTTCTTCTTCTGTTATAACTCCATTTTTTAAATCTCTTTCAATGTATATATCTAAGAATGTTGAAGTTCTTCCTAGTGACATTGCAGCACCGTTTTGTTCTTTTATAGCTGCTAAATATCCAAAGTATAACCATTGAACTGCTTCTTGAGCATTTTTAGCAGGAGCTGAAATATCAAATCCATAGCTTAAAGCCATAGCTTTTAATTCTTTTAATGCAACCATTTGATCTGATAATTCTTCTCTTAATCTGATTACATCTTCATCTATTGTATTTACTTCTAAGCTCTTCTTTTGAGCGATTTTATCTTGTATTAATCTATCAACACCATAAAGTGCAACTCTTCTATAGTCACCTATGATTCTACCTCTACCATAAGCATCTGGTAATCCTGTAACTATTCCTGATTTTCTAGCTAACTTCATATCATCAGTATAAGCATCGAAAACCCCTTGGTTATGAGTCTTTCTATATTTACTAAAAATTTCTGTGATTGAAGGTGCTACTTCAAACCCATAAGAACTTGCTGCATTTTCAGCCATTCTGATTCCACCGTAAGGCATTACTGCTCTTCTTAATGGTGCATCAGTTTGTACCCCTACAACCTTCTCAAAAGCTTTATCAATATATCCTGGGTTATAAGCATCGATTCCTGATACTGTTTCTGTATCAACATCTAATACTCCACCGTTATCTCTTTCCTTCTTAAATAAGTCACTTACTTCATCCCAAAGCTTTGTTGTTGCTTCAGTTGCTCCCTTTAAGAATTCAGAATCTCCCTCATATGGCGTATAGTTAAGTTGAATAAAGTTTCTAACATCAACCTCTCTTTGCCATTGTCCTTTTTTAAAATCTAACCATTGTTCCATTTTCGTCGCTCCCCTTCATTTTCATATGATGGCAAGTAATTACAGGTATTGTAATTACTTCTAATTAATAATATTTATTAATTACATATTACTCTTCTTTTTAAGTTTTTGCAAGAGGTTTTTTTTAATAAATTAAAAAAGTTAGAAATTTAACAATCTTGTTATATTCCTAACTTTATACCTATTATTCTTCAATAAATTCAATTATATCTTTATCTAATTTCTTAATTCTTGCTAATGAATAAACTTCATATCCCTTACTTTCCAGCAATCCTCTTCCTGGTTGGAATGATTTTTCAATAACTATTCCAATTCCAGCAACCTTTGCTCCAGCTTGTTCTACAAGTCTAACTGCACCCATTGCAGCCTCTCCATTAGCTAAGAAGTCATCAATAATTAAAACTCTATCTTCACTTGATATATATTTCTTTGATAAGGTTAATTCATAATCACTTCCCTTAGTAAAAGAATGTACAGTAGTTTGATATACTTCACCATTTAGAATTTTAGACGTTTGCTTTTTTAGAGTAACCATTGGCAACTTCATTTGTAAAGCTGTCATAACTGTTGGTGCAATACCTGAACTTTCAATAGTGAATATTTTTGTTATGCCTTTATCTTCATAATATTCTTTAAAGGTTGTCCCTATTTCATACATTAGTTCAGAATCTACTCCATGATTTAAGAATGAATCAACCTTTAATATATTTTCACTTAAGGCTCTACCTTCTTTTAATATCTTATGCTGTAATTTTTTCATCTCTATCACCCTCTACTACTTCTTCATTCTCTTCTTTTAATACCTTATTTAAAATTAAAGCAACTATTGTACCTGTTGAAATCCCTGATGAGAAAATCATCTTTAATCCCTCTGGTAATGCTCCTATAAATTCCGGTCTAAAGGTTACACCTAACCCTAAACCTATTGAAGTTGCTATTATTAATAAATTTCTATTATTCATTTTCACATTTCCAAGAGTTTTAATCCCAGCTGTTGCTATAGTTCCAAACATAACTATTCCGACACCACCTAATACAGGTTGAGGAATTATATTAATTAATGCTGCAAATTTTGGCATAAATCCTAATACAATTAATAATATTCCTGCCATAACAGCAACTTGTCTACTTGCATTTCTCGTTAATGGAATTAATCCAACATTTTGACTAAATGTTGTGTTTGGAAAGGCTCCTATAGTTCCTGCTATTGCACTTCCTATTCCATCTGCTAGTACACCTCTACCTATTATTTTATCTGTAGCTTTAACATTTGAAACTTCACAAACTGAAGCTAAGCACCCTACTGTTTCTATAGTAGTTACAAAATATGCTGGTATAAAGGTTAATACATATTTAAAGTCAAACTCAACTCCATATTCAAATATCTTAGGAAATGCAAACCATGCAGACTCTTTAACTAAAGTAAAATCTACCATTCCAATAAGTACACAAGCAACATATCCAATTACCATACCTATTAATATAGAGGCTGTACTTACCATTCCCTTTCCATATCTATTTAATAATAATGTTATTACTAACACACTCATTGCTATTATAATATTTTTCAAACTACCATAATCTGCTGCTCCAACACCACCTGCTGCCCAATCCATTGATACTGGTAGTAATGTTAATCCAATTAAGCATACTACTGTTCCTGTAACTATTGGTGGAAATAACTTCATTAATGGCTTTATAAAGAAACTTGATATAAGTTCAACAAAGGAACCCATAATAGTTGCCCCTATAATACCTGGCAACCCTGCAACTCCTCCAACTGCAATTGATGGTGCTACAAAAGTAAAATCTGTCCCCATTATACATGGAACCCTTGCACCAGCTGGTCCAATTCCTTTTGATTGAATTATTGTAGCTATTCCTGATGCTAAAATTGATGCAGCTAATACTGCCGTTGATGTTTTGCCATCAAAACCTAAAGCACTTGAAATTACAAGAGGAACTGCTATTATACCTCCAAAGGCTGCAAATATATTTTGAAACCCTAACAATATTTGTGTAGAAAGTTTAGGCGTATCATTAATAGCATAAATTAATTCACTTGGAACATCTTTATTTTCTTTCATTATTCATCCTCCGTTAAAGTATTCTTTTATATTATAGAAAATATTTTTAAACGAGGATGTATTATTTTTATTGCATCTAAATCTTCTAAGCTCACCTGAGAAAAATTTTACTCAATCGCCGTATTTATTTTTTATTCTTTAGGTTAATTCACTTCAAATTTTACTACATTTAACTTATACATAAGTTAATTCAAATATAATTTGCTAAAAAATAAAAAACGCCTCAAATAAAAATTTGAGGCGTAATGCTATCAAGTATCATAATACTAAAATACACATACCTCGTAGTCTGCTAATTTCCGGCTAGCAGGTAGAAACTTTCGGACCATATTTCCGATTATATACGAGTTTTCTTATAATATATGTTATATTGTATCACATATTTTTTAATAAGTGTACACTTTTTGTAATATTTTGTACTCAATTTATTACATGTAATTATTTCATTCTATATATTTTCTTAATATTATTATACTTTTTATAAAATTATAATAATATCACATAAACTTACAACTATATTTTAGTTACATATATTTACATTGTTGACATGTTTTGAGAAAACATTTACTATTAAATTAAGTGTTTAAGGGGGATTGATATTAGATGAAAAAGAACTTAAAAAAAGAAGGGCGTGCAACAGCATTAGCTCTATCAACAATAATGTTACTTGGTATTGCACCACCTATATCAAGTTCGGCTGAAGAAAAAGATTATAATAAAAACTATACTTCTGCATTTACACTAGGAAATAGAAGTATATCAGGTTTAGCTGCTATGGCTGAGGATATAAATTCTGATGGTAAAGTAGACATCCTTGACCTATCACAAATAGCATCACTTTATAATGTGAAACAAGGAAGTAATCTTTATAAACCTCAATACGACTTAACCTCCGATGGAATAATCGATATTTATGACATTATTAAGGTTGCAAGAAAACTTGAGGGATCAAAGGATACAGCTGCACCTGCTGAATTCCAAATTTCTAAAGATAATTGGGATGGCTCCCCAAATTTTAAAATTTCAATGAATTTATGGTTTGGTGCTAATGGTGACCTATGGAGACTTTATGAAAATGATGTACTAGTAGCTGAAATACCATTAGTTAATTCAACACCGAATGCTCAGGCTGCATTTTATGAATTTAAAGATAAGCCTAACGGAACCTATGTATATACTTCAGAATTAGTTAACTCTGTAGGTACAACACAAGCTAAAGCTTCTGTTACACATGAAGTTACTAAGAATGATAAGCCTATAGAAGTTCCACTACCTGAATCTGCATCTGGTGAGCCAGCTGTAGGTTATACTGTTTTAAGAGAAACCAAGGATATGATTGAATGGGGAGTATTTATTGCTAACCCTAATAAAAACTATATTTGGGAAGGTAAAGATTTCTCTGCATGGGGATTAAGCTTTGATACTGATAATGAGGTTACTTACGTATCTAACTGTGGTAAGTTCACTCAAGAAGGTAAAAAAGTAACAATTGAACTTAAGCAAGATGAACGTTTATTACCATACCAAACAACTAAAGTATTCACTGTTAGAGCTAATAAGAAAACAGCAAATGCTCCAACAAACTTTAAGCCTAATTTATTTAGAGGTAACTTAACTTACCCTAAATTTAGTGGATTACCTTCATCATGGAGTAAAAACAAAGCTGATTTAAGTGTAAAAGACTTAATTGCTAATCCGCAAGAGTACTATAATACTACTGTTACTAACAAGACTGGAAATATGTTAATGTATAATAATCCAGCTCATAAAACTCAATTACAACTTGGATTACCTAAAAAAATGCCTACTCCTGTAAATGGAGTTAAGGATTTAAGAATTTGGATTCCTTCTGAGTATTTAGCAATGGGACTTGGTACAGGAACAGAATTCTTTGGATTAAATCCAAACTTTATGGTTGGTCTATCAATAAAAGAAAACTTTACTTGTGGTTTAGTTCCAGTAGAATCTGGTTATAATGAGAATATTACCGAATATGATGGACAAACATGGTCTTGGCCAATACAAAAGCTTCATGCCGATGGTCCATTCCAACAAGAAAAAGGTAACTTTAATGAGGTTAAAAAACAATATCCTGATTATTTACCTGATACTGCTGAACATCAAAACTACGTAACATTAAAGAATGGTAATCCTGATGACCCTTCATATGTTAATGCTACTATTAGTTCTTATATAAGCTTAACTATGACTAGGGAATTCCTATATGCTATACCTGCAAATAAGTTTGATGAATTTGTACGTGATGCTAACGATAAATGGGCTGAATATGTTCTTGTTGATAATGCATATAACAGAGGAGTTTATGGACTTTTACAAAGAAACCTATTTACAACTCACAGAGAGCAAGCTTTAAAAACTACAGATTTAAATGAAGAGTTTGACCTTGGTGGATTTGCTTCACATATAGAAACTATTAAGAGTATTATTATTGCTATGGATAATGAAACTAGTGAAATATATGATGCTAAATTAACATGGGATATGTTTGAAAAATATTTTGATCAATTAAGATTGTTCTATGGTAGAGGTGTTCCTTCTGATGGTGAATGGACAGCTATGAAGGCTGATGTTAAGAAAGCTTTTGATGTATTATCAAAGCATTGGGGAGATAATACTGTTTCTTATAGATATGACTTTTTAACTCTATTAAGAGTTGCACAACAATATTTACCTGAGAATAAACAACCAGCACCTTCAAGTGCATCATGGATTGAGCAAATCGTTTCAGCTAATAACCAAGCTTTAACTGCTCCACCAAAGTAATATTTATAGTAGAGGGTATTTGTATCCCTCTACTTTTCTTGTATATACAATATACATTGACAGTTTATACTATTTATAATATATTCAAAGCAACTAATATTATAGGTAAGGTGATTTTATGAAAACTCTTAATTGGGCTATTTTAGGACCTGGTGCTATGGGTGAACAATTTGCACAGGGTTTAATAAACAACAACTCAAAAATCTATGGTGTAGGTTCTAGATCTTTAGACAGAGCTAAGACTTTTGGTGATAAGTTTAATGTTGAAAAGGTATTTGGAAGCTACGATGAAATGCTTAATGATGAAAATATAGATATTGTTTATATATCTACACCCCACTCTAATCATTACGAATACATAATTAAAAGTCTTAATAAAAACAAGCATGTATTATGTGAAAAAGCTATAACTGTTAACTCTAAAGAACTTCAAGAAACTATTAACCTAGCTAAAGAAAAAGGGTTAATCCTAGCTGAGGCTATGACTATTTTCCACATGCCTTTATTTGATAAAATTAAAACTCTAATTGACTCTAATAGCATAGGAAAACTTAAGATGATTCAAGTTTCTTTTGGTAGTTGTAAAGAAAATGATATTAATAATAGATTCTTTAATATGAACTTAGCAGGCGGTGCTCTTCTTGATATTGGTACTTATGCATTATCCTTTGCAAGATTCTTCATGTCAGAAACCCCTAATGAAGTGCTAACTACTTGTAAAAAGTTTATTACTGGAGCTGATGAACAATCTGGAATAATACTAAAAAATGCTCAAGATGAAATGGCTGTTATTTCTTTGACTATGAGAGCCAAAATGCCTAAAAGAGGGATTATTGCCTGTGAGGATGCTTTCATAACCATTGATGATTTCCCTCGAGCTGAAACTGCTACAATTACTTATTTAAATGGTAACAGTGAAGTAATTTCTACGGGTTCCTCTAGCGATGCCTTAAAATATGAAATATCTACTATGGAGAATATTATTTTAAACAATGCTACTAATAATAATTTAGAGCTGTCATCTGATGTTATTAGTATCATGGATGAAGTTAGATGCCAATGGAACTTAAAATACCCCTTTGAATAAAAATTAATGTAGGATGTATAATTCATCCTACATTAATTTTTTAAAATAGAGTTATAAAAGATAAATATCCTAAATCTAAAGTATCACACTCAAATCCATCATATATAAATTCAAGCATAGCATCCCTATTATTTTCAACTATTCTTGAAAATACAACTATATAATCTCTTATATCTTTTTTATTTATTACTTTATCTTTACTTAAATACCAGTTAACAAATACAGCATATCTAATTAATACATATTCTATAAAAATCAACTGAAATTCGTTAATAACATCCTCCGAGTTACTACTTATACAATTACTATACACTTTAGATATCATACACTTTTCTAATAATTCATCATTTTCATTAAACATATCCTTATAAACTTGCCATTCCTTAATAAAATTACAAAGTTCAATCTCCTCAGAGACTTCTGATATGCCTTCTAATCTCTTACTTAACCCATTTACACCTTTATAATTTTCAATAATATCTAAAAATAAATTATTTAGCTCCTCAATAGACTCTTCTTTTTCTAGTTTTACTTTACTAAGCTCCTTAAATGATTTTTCAATAACCTTTTTATTGGAATAGTAATCTATTATATCAACGTTGTTATCTTCATTTAAATTAGTAAGCATCTCATAACATAATATAAGTTTCTTATCTAAGTCACCCTTCTTACTCTTCAGTATATTTAATAAAGCTTCCCTAATTCTTAAATCATTTCCACAATTTATAGTTATTTCATTTACCATTTCTATCATATCTACAACTTCAGGACATGCACAAGATAATGTTTTCTCTACTCTTCCATCTACTTCCTTTAATATTCTTGGAAACTCTCTACAGGTTTTTGATAAATACTCTTCACCATGTTCTATGACTATACTGCAAAGTTTTTTACAAGTTAACTTTGAACAAGTTTCATATATTGATTTGTTGATAATATAATTTCCGTACTCATTAGTTTTAGAGTTATCTACAAGCCTATTTAACCCCTCACCTTTCCATTTATCCATAGTATCTTCATCAATATCAATATCCCATCCTTCACAACATGTAAAATCACATCTATCGGCTATACATTTAAAATTATCATACTTGGTTATTTTATCTTCTTGTATATTCATATTTTTCTCCATTTAATAGTAAGGTTAATATTTCTTGTTTATAATTTCTATATTCATCACTTAACTCTAAATCCCTATCCCTCTTTGAATCAAACTTAATATCTACACATTCTAAAAGCCTACAAGGTTTAGGTGATAAAACATATACCTTATCTGAAAGAAATATTGCTTCATCTATATCATGTGTTATTAGCATTATAGTTGTATTCATTTCCTTCTTTAAATTTAACAACCACATTTGGAGTTCTTTTCTTGTTAGTGAATCCAAGGCTCCAAATGGCTCATCTAAAAGCATTATGTCATCTGATGTTAAATAGGTTTTTAAAAAGTTTGCTCTTTGTCTCATACCACCTGAAAGTTCATTTGGATAATTACCTTCATAACCTTTAAGCCCAAAGTTTTCAAGATATTCATTAACCTTTTCTCTACTTGTAATTTTATTATTCCCTTTTAAAATTAAAGGAAGGGCTATATTATCAGAGACACTTTTCCAAGGTAACATCATATCTTTTTGATACATATAGCTTAACTCTCCATTTACCTTTACATTTCCATCATACTCCTTCAATAAACCAGTTATAGCATTAAATATAGTACTTTTCCCACATCCTGATGGCCCTATAATCGATACTATTTCTCCCTGTTCCACTGAAATATTAATATTTTTTAACACTTCTACTTCATCAAACTTTTTTGACAAATTTTCTATTGTAATTTTATTCTGGTAAGAATTCATTTGTATATGCCTCTTCTGCCTTCATATCTTTATTAATTAATCCTTTTTCAAAAAGGAATTTTGTATAGTTATTCCATACACTATCCTTCATTTCTCCCCATCTTTTTGCATCTGATTTATATTCTTTAGCTAAATATTTTTGACTTTCAATTGCTAATGTTTTATCTATTTCTGGAACTTTAGCAACTAATATTTTTGCACTCTCTTCTGGATTTTGAATTGAATATTCATATCCCTTTGTTGTTGCTTTTAAAAACTTCTTTATTAATTCACCATTATTTTTTGTATTATTTTCAGTTGTTGCTATTATTGGTGTATAGTAGTCTAAAGCTGGGTCTAACTCTCTTAAAGGTATATAATTAATATCAAATCCTCTTTGTTTAGCCTCTATATTAGTCCATCCTTCAAAAACCCACTCTATATCAATATTATTTTTAGTGGCTATAAAGAAATCCTCACTCCCTACATCTACAGTAGTTAACTTAGAAAAATCTGCATTATTTTTTTCCATTACAGCCTTTAATATTTCTTTTTCAGATGGTCCACCCCATCCTCCATAAACCTTACCTTCAAAGTCATTAACAGTTTCTATTCCTTTTTCCTTTGGAGATGCAAACCCTGATGTATTATGTTGTATTATTGTTGCAATAGCCTTAACTGGTAAGGGATTATCTGATGTTTTTGCATAGGTTAAATCCTCTTGATAAGTAATTGCAAAATCTCCTTTATTTGCAGCTAGAAGTTGTAATGCCCCCCCTTCAGTTGGCTGTATTATTTCAACTTCTAATCCCTCTTCTTTAAAATATCCTTTTTCCTGTGCTACGTATAAACCTGTGTGATTTGTATTTGGTGTCCAGTCTAATATTACTTTTACCTTCTTTAGCTCACCTTCTTTAGCTTCATCCTTTTTACTACCACACCCTGATAGTAATATAACTGTTGATAATATTAATGATGTAAATCCTAGTATTTTTTTCTTTTTCATTTCTTCTCACCTATCCTTATTTTTGTTTTTTCCAAGGTGTTACCCTTTTTTCTATAAATCCTACTATTAAAAACATTAGCATGCTAATAACTATTATTAAAATTATTGAAGCAAACATCTTATCTAACGCATATGAACTTCTAGCTCTTGTCATATACACTCCAAGTCCTTTATCTCCACCAAGCCACTCCCCAATTACTGCTCCCATAATACTATAGGTTGCTGCAATTTTAAGTCCTGAAAATAAATTTATTATTCCATACGGTAGCTTTAGGTGTATAAAGGTTTTAACCCTTGATGCTCCCATTAACTTAAAGTGGTTTATTAAATCCTTGTCTACATTTGCCAATCCATCTGCTAAGCTAATTACAATTGGGAAAAAGCATACAATTACAACTACAATTATTTTAGGCAATGTACCAAACCCAAACCATATTATAAACAATGGTGCTAATGCAATTGTAGGTACTGTTTGTGATATTATTAGCACAGGGTATAGTGCCTTCTTTATTAATGGTACACTATCCATTAAGACAGCTATTATTAGTGATAGTATTATAGCTATTAAAAATCCAATAAACCCTTCATATAATGTTACAAGCATATGAGGAAATAAATTGCTCATATCCTTAAATAAAACCCTAAAAACATCACTTGGTGCTGGCATAATATATTTTTCAACCCCTCCAAGATTTACACATAACTCCCATAATACTAACAATATTATTATAAATATTACTGGCGTTATCCAATTGGTAGCTTTTTTTAGTTTACTCATTATCTTTCCTTTCTTCTTATGCATTTATTAATCTATTAAAATTATCAGAAACTATATTTTTTAATATATCTTCTTCTAAATTAAGTTCCCTAGCCATGTTATTAATAACATTCTTTATTACTATTGGATATCCATATATCCCATTGACCCATTCTTGAGCTGTTGGACCATCTGTTTCTGTTAATAATCTATTTATCGGTATTTGTTTTAACACTTCATTACTCCTATGAGAAATCCCAATATCAACACTTATAGTAAAGTAACATCCTAGCGATATAAGTTTAGTTAAAACCTTATCATCCCCACTATACCAATGAATAATAACCTTATTACAATCATACCCCTTTAGAAATTCATAAATTTCATTTTCAGCTCCTTTTGTATGTATGCATATTACCTTATTTCTTTTTAAGCTTTCTTCAAGTTGAAAATAAAACACTTTTCTTTGAGCATCATATGTACTCTTATCTTCTACCCAATGAAAATCTAGTCCAATTTCTCCAATCATAATACTTTCTTCAATGTACGGAATTAAATCATTTAAATTCCCTTTATATTCAGAAGCCTTCCATGGGTGAATTCCAAAACAAGGTATTATTTTATTGCTCAACTTACTATACTGCTTATTTTCCTCATAGCTTTTAATATCTAAGCTATGAGCTAATGTTACTATATCATTTTCTTCAATTTGTTTAATTGCCTCATGAATATTATTCTCAAAATAATCTAAATGAGTATGTGCGTCTATATACATAAAATCCCCTTCAAATAAAAACAGCCATGTTCCGTAGAGGAATATGGCTATACTATTACTATATTATTAGTTTGTAAGCTTTCCTACGCTGGCATTATCCAGTTCAGGTTTAAGGGTTAATGAACACGCTCATCTCTCAGCCACATATTGGCACCCCTAGCAAATATTTTTTTATAAGGTGATTATACACTTTTTCTTAAATTTTGTCATTATTTTTTTTATAATAACAAAAGGCAACCCTGTGTGGTTGCCTTTTATTTAAAGTAATAATTACTTATTTAATTGAGCTTTAGCAGCTTCTACTAACTGAGTGAAAGCTTGAGCATCATTTATAGCTATTTCTGATAACATTTTTCTGTTCATATCAATTCCAGCTAACTTTAATCCGTTCATGAATTTTGAGTATGATAATCCATTCATTCTTGTAGCTGCATTGATTCTAGCTATCCAAAGACTTCTGTAATCTCTCTTCTTTAACTTTCTTCCAACATATGCGTTTCTTAAAGCTCTGATTACTGATTCATTAGCAGTTCTAAATAATCTGCTCTTCCCACCGTAGTATCCCTTTGCAAGCTTTAATACTTTCTTATGGTTCTTACGGCTGTTAACCGCTCTTTTAACTCTTGCCATATTTAAATTCCTCCTTGTTGTATATTATAGATATGGTAATAATTTCTTCATTGCTTTTTCTTGAGTAGTTGATACATACCCTGCTTTTCTAAGGTTTCTCTTTCTCTTTGAGCTCTTCTTAGTTAGGATATGGCTCTTGAACGCCTTAGCTCTCTTAAGCTTTCCAGTTCCTGTTTTTCTAAATCTCTTTGCTGCACCTTTGTGTGTCTTCATTTTTGGCATAATAAATTACTCCTCTCCACTTATGCTTTTTTTGGACCAACCATTAATGTCATGTTTCTACCTTCTTGCTTTGCTGCTTTTTCAACTATGCAAACATCTTCAAGCTTTGAAACAAACTTTTCTAGAATCTTAAGTCCTAGATGCCCTAGTTGTGCTTCTCTTCCCTTGAATCTAACAGTGATTTTAACCTTATCACCATCTAGTAAAAACTTTCTGGCATTTTTAGCCTTAATAGCAATATCATTTTCCTCAATTGTTAAACTGCATCTAATTTCTTTGATAACAGTAACCTTTTGATTCTTCTTTGCTTCTTTTTCTTTTTTGTTTTGCTCATATATGTATTTACCAAGATTCATGATTCTACATACTGGTGGCTTAGCTGTTGGAGATATCATAACTAAATCTAAATCCTTCTCTTCAGCCATTTTTTGAGCGTCTCTACCTGCCATTATTCCAAGCTGACTTCCGTCATCTGCAATAACTCTAAGTTCTTTTTCTCTTATTTCTTCATTTGAAATATATTTTTTGTTACTTATTGTACTCACCTCCTGAATATAATTATAAATAAAAAATGGATAACTTATCAACTTAAGCTATCCATATAGTCATATATCCTAAACATAATAATTTACATAAATTACTGTACCAATCTAGCGTGAGCTGAATGGTGGGAATGACTTTATTTCCGCTTAACTTAGATGATTATATCATTATAATATAATTATGTCAATTTTTTATTATAACTTTTTCTTTTTTAATTATTACCAAATAAACTATTTTTCATTCACTTTAATCATTGCATTATTTATATAAATTTGCAATAATATTTTATACGGAAAAATTTGTTATTAGAAAGGTGCTGACTAATGAAGGACAAACGTAATCTTTTTCTTGGTATAACAGTTGCTACAATTATTTTAATCGGATGTACACTACTTTATTTTATTTTGAGAAAGCCTAATACGGATACAGTACTTCAAGATTATTTCACTTTAGTTAGTGAAGGTAAATATGAAGAAATGTATTCAATGCTTTCAAGTGATAGTAAACGTAAAATTACTAAAGATGATTTTATCAATAGAAATAGAAATATCTACTCAGGTATTGAGGCTTCTAGCATCAAGGTAACCGAAAATAGTACATCTAAATTACTTGATTTATCTACTGTTGATTATTCTGTTAAAATGAAAACCTTAGCTGGAGAAATAACCTATGATAATAAAATAGACTTACTAAAAGAGGATGGAGAGCTTAAAGTTGTGTGGAACTCTTCTTGTATTTTTCCTAACCTTGATGATAAATACAAAGTTAAAGTAAATACATTTAAACATAACCGAGGAAAAATATTAGATAGAAATGATAAGGTTCTTGCAATTGATAGTACCGCACTTAATATTGGTGTTATTCCTGGATCTATTAGTAAGGATAAGTCTGCTACAATTTCTAAGTTAAGTACCTTATTAGGAATTTCTGTTGATGATATTAATAGCAAACTAAATGCTAGCTATGTACGAGATGATATGTTTATTCCTTTAAAGGTTCTTCCTGGTGATGACCCAGCAATAGCTGAACTTAAAGCAATTCCTGGTGTTATGACTACTGATAGAGATAGTAGAGTTTATCCATTTGGTGAAAAAACAGCCCATTTAACTGGATATGTTCAACTAATTAATGAGGAAGAGTTTAAGTTAAATAAGGATAAGAATTATACTCACAACTCTCTAATCGGTAAAACTGGAATTGAGAAAGTTTTTGAGGATAAGCTTCGTGCTTATAATGGATATGAGATTATCATTGTAAACTCTGAAGATGTGATGGTAGAATCCATTGCAAAAAGCGATGGTAAAAGTGGTGAGGATGTTAAACTAACAATTGACATGGATACTCAACTATTACTGTATGATCAAATTAAAAATGATGCTGGTACTTCTGTAGCTTCTAACCCTAAAACTGGTGAAATACTTGCTATGGTTTCTACCCCATCTTATAATCCAAATGACTTTGTTTTAGGCATATCAAATGCCAAGTGGGATGAATTAAATAATAATCCTAAACACCCATTAGTTAGTAGATTTGAATCTAAGCTTACACCTGGTTCTGTTTTTAAGCCTATTGCTGGGGCTATAGCTTTAGAAGCTAAAACACTTAATCCTAATGATGATAAAAAAATTAACTCATTAAACTGGCAAAAAGATAAAAGTTGGGGGCAATATACAATAACTAGAGCACATGGCTATGGTGGAGCATCAAATTTCCAAAACGCAATGGTAAATTCTGATAATATATATTTTGCTCAAGCAGCTCTTAGTGTAGGTATGGATAATTTTTCATCTGCTCTTAATAATATGGGCTTCAATGAATCTATTCCTTTTGAAATAAATGTTGCTAAATCTCAATATACATCTGATGGAAAGTTTAAATCTGAAATTCAACTTGCAGACACTGGGTATGGTCAAGGTGAAGTTCTTGTTAACCCTGTTCATTTAACATCTATTTACTCTATGTTTGTTAATGATGGCAATATGTTAACCCCTTATCTTATTTATAAGGAAGATACTACTCCAACCATTTGGAAAAAGAATGTTATTTCCAAAGAAAATTCAACTTTAGTTCTTGATTCATTAAAAAAAGTTGTAACAAATGGTACTGGTCGTGGCGGTGGTGTTTATGGCTTAGATTTAGCTGGGAAGACTGGTACAGCAGAAATTAAAAGTTCCAAAGATGATACAAGCGGTACAGAACTTGGATGGTTTATTGAAATGACAACTGGCAAGGGTAAGTCTGACTTATTAGTTGTAACAATGGTTGAAGATGTTAAAGGTCGTGGTGGAAGTGGCTATGTTGTTCCACTTGTCAGAAAGGCCTTTGAGGGATTAAAATAAAACTAAACAATTGAAATTACGTATAAAAAAAGTGGACAAATTAATTTGTCCACTTTTTCTATTTTAATAAATATTATAATTTCTTATGGATATTTATCATTTTTCCAACTAGTTCTTTTAATATTTCTGTTGTCATTAATTGGTCTTCAGCATGCATTAATAATAAGTTTAGCTTAACACCTTCACCAGCTGCTTCTTGTTGTACAAGCTTCATGTGTGGGTGATGCCCCTTAGTTAATTGTTCCTTTCCTTCTTGGAAAGTTTGCTCTGCCTTTTCAAAATCCCCGTTTTCAGCAAACTCTAAAGCTTCCATAAATAAGCTCTTAGCTGTCCCTACCTCACTAATAATCTCAAATGCTACTAATTCTAATTCTTCCATTAGTAATACCTCCACTTCAATAACTATATAGGATTATATATTTTTGTAATCCTTATCTTTAATTCTATAAAAAAACATGGTACTTTGTCTACCCTTTTTTAATAATTATCATATCCCATTAGTGAATTTTTTTCCAATGTAATAATTTTTTATAAAATTTTATAAAAAA
>JBOFVP010000191.1:0-1314 GCA_051653165.1 Clostridium sp. | reverse complement strand
TGAATATTTATCATTCCTTTTATTCCTATTGCTAAAGCCAACTTCTTAGTATAATCTAATACTTTCCCCTTAATTTCATCACTTATATTTTGACTTGGATACATTGTAACACTATCTCCTGAGTGAACACCTGCTCTCTCTAAATGTTCCATGATACCTGGAATTAATATATCCTCACCATCTGAAATAGCATCTACTTCTATTTCTCTTCCCATTAAATATTTATCTATAAGAATTGGATTTTTAGTATCCTTTTCAAAAGCATTCTTTAAATAATAAGTTAATTCTAATTCATCATGAGTTATTTCCATACCTTGTCCACCAAGTACATATGATGGTCTTACAAGTACAGGGAATCCTAATCTTTCAGCCTCTTGTAGCCCTTCTTCAACTGTCCAAATCCCTTTACCCTTAGGTCTTGTTATATCTAACTGTTCTAATAATGCATCAAACTTTTCTCTATCTTCTGCCATATCAATTTGATCAGCTGTTGTTCCTAAAGTTGGTATATTCTTAGCCTTTAAGAAGTTTGCTAACTTAATTGCTGTTTGTCCTCCAAATTGAAGTATAACTCCATCTGGTTTTTCTTTATCTATTATATTTAATACATCTTCTTCTGTTAATGGTTCGAAGTATAGTTTATCTGATATATTAAAATCAGTACTTACTGTTTCAGGGTTGTTGTTAACAATTATTGTTTCAATTCCCATCTTCTTTAATGCTATAACACAATGTACTGAAGCATAGTCAAACTCAATTCCTTGACCTATTCTAATTGGTCCTGAACCTATAACTATTACCTTCTTCTTATCACTAACTTCAACCTCATCATATTGCTCATAAGTTGAATAGTAATATGGCGATAATGCCTCAAACTCTCCACCGCAAGTATCAACCATTTTATATGAAGGTTTAATATTCCATATATCTCTTAGTCTGTAAATATCTTCTGGTGAAACTCTTAACATATCAGCTATAGCCTTATCTGAGAACCCTCTTTTCTTAAGATTCTTTAACCATTCTTTATCTAAATCTTCAACATTACTCATTCTAAGCTTTTGCTCTTCTAAAACAATCCACTTAATTTTCTCTATAAAGAATCTATCTATCCCTGTAATTTTAGCAACTCTATCAATCATATAGTCTCTTCTTAACATTTCTGCTAAAGCAAATATTCTTTCATCATCTGGAGACATAACTCTTTCCTTAAGTTCTTGCATACTTAATTCTCTAAACTTAGGATGTTCTAATGAATACTTACCTATTTCTAAACTTCTTATTCCCTTTAAGAAAGCTTGTTCAAAGTTAGCACCA
>JBOFVP010000190.1:0-1103 GCA_051653165.1 Clostridium sp. | reverse complement strand
CTATTTGCAATATCTAAATCAATTTCTTTAGCTTTTCCTTCTATCTCAAGCTCATCCATTATTTCTTCTAAAATACTATCTACATTATCTTTAGCAATATCGGCTAGATACGGAAGATACCAGTTTCTAGACCAATCTTCACTTCCTTCATCTAGGTCACTTTCTTCATTTGCATAAGCCTTAGCACCTTCAATTTCTTCTTTATCAAAGTCATAGAAGAATTTTATAACTGAATAACCACTTGTTTTTTTAACTCCTTCTACCTCTGAAAGTCCTGCATCTTCAAGCATTTCAATAATTTCTGAATTTTTCATTATTAATCTCTCCTTAATATAGAAGTTTTTTATATTCTTTTTTTATTGATTCAAACTCTTTATCATTATCTACAAGATTTAATTCTTCTTTACCATCAACCTCATCTACTCTAAAAGCATACATATCTTCACTTTCATCTCCAACAGGTGATAGTAATAAGTATTCCACTTTATCTAAATATATTCTTGCTATTGCTTCGAAATCTACTTTGTTACCATTTTCGTCTAAGAAACTCATTATTTCAGTTTCATTTTGTTCTTTAATTTCTTTGTTATCCATTCTATTCTCCTCTTTCTAATTGTTTCCTTATTTTTTTATTTCTTCTTAATATTATAATAGCCTTATATCTTTTTCAATATACTTTTAGTAAATCAATTTTGTAATTTCATCAATCTTTAATATATATTCCTCATGCAATGCCCTTGTAAGTGATACATATAACAACCTCATATCTAAAATATTATTACAATATTTGTTATTATTTGGATCGTATATTATTGTCACATCAAACTCAAGCCCTTTAGTTAAGTATGATGGAATAATTAATAAATCATTTTCAACTTCTTTTTCATTTCCTACTATTAGCTTAAATTTATTCTGAGATTTCTTTTTCAATAATTTTTCTACTTCTTTTCCTTCTGCAATATTTTTAACAATTATTGCAACACTATTTTTACCCTTATTCTTTACATTCTTTATTATATGATCTATTTCACAAACTACATTATCACTATTTGTTTCTATTATTTTAGGTTTTTCTCCATGCCTTAAAACAGGTTTTGCATTTT
>JBOFVP010000189.1:0-1885 GCA_051653165.1 Clostridium sp. | reverse complement strand
TAAAACTGTGGTAAGGGTTGAAAACACTCAATCCTACCACTAAAAATAAAAAGACAGACTCTGCCCCAAGGGGGTAAGTAACCCTAAATCCAAGCTGTATAATCCAGTAGATTTTAATGGAACAGTTAAAGTTAATGGTGAAGTAAGGGATGTAAGTAGAAGAGTTTATCAACGAGGAGATATTGATATAAATTATTTTGATGAGAACACTGGTTTAACTAATTTAGAAAGAATGAAAAAAGGAAAACCACCAATAGGTAGTGATGGTAATCCGATACAATTACATCATCTAACTCAACAAGAAGCAGGGTCGATGGTAGAAATATTAGAAGTTACTCATCAAGAATACTATAGTCAATTACATGGATTGGTAGGAAAAGGTGAGAGTTTTAGAAATAATCCTATATTAGAAAAGCAATATAATAATTTCCGAAGCAAGTATTGGAAATGGAGATATGAACAATTCACTAAATAAATATGGAGGTTTAAAGAATGAAGGAAGAAATACAAAAATTAATAGAAGAATATTCAGAAGATGCGGTTTTTACGGGGAAAATTTCTAGTGATGATATTATTGAAAGTACTATAACGGAGTTAGGAGTTAATATACCTAACGATTATAGATGGTTTCTAAAAAACTATGGGCAAGGAGGAATTGGCGGAGTAGAAATTCTAGGTATATCAAAAATGAATAAAGCAATCTTTAAAGATAAAACATTAGAATATAGAAATCATGGATTACCAAATAATTTAATTGTAGTAGAAAATTGTGATGAATGGTTATATTGTATAGATGTAGATACTGAAAAGGTAGTTTCATGGGATAGAACAAATGGAGTACTAGGTGAAAGATATGATACATTTTTAGACTTTATAATTGATAGATTTAATGATGAAATAGAAAATATGTAATTTTAATTAAGTAGATGAATGCATAATAAAGAATTAATTAACTGCATAAAAAGAATTAATACTAGAATAGAGTTAATTCAATAAAAAGAAGAATATTTAACACTGCATAACTTAAATAATGCAGTGAAAGAAGTTAAAAAGATTAATGTTTCAGTAATGAGCATTAATCTTTTTTTCACATGTTGAAATATTTATAATAGATAAGATAACTAGGGGTGAAGGCTATTGTAAGCTGATAAGCAAGGAAATCCTAGGCTCAACAATTCCACTTGAAATTGAGGGGAATTCAGAACATATAATATGTAGTAGAAAAATCAATTCCACTAAAAAATAAAAAGAATTGAAAAGATAAAACAAATAAATAATGGAACTTGGAAATAGGAACTCGTGACTCTGAAAGAGGAATGGGGGATAGGGGGGAACAAGAACCTAAAGGAAAATAATAATTGAAATAGACCTAAAGTCTATTTCAATAAAAGTAAATAAGAATAAATAAATTGAAGAAAAGATAAATAAGAACTAAGAATAATAAAGAATTGATTAATAGAAATAAAATCTATTCAGAATAAATAATAAGATAATAAAAGAAAATCTAATCAGATAAGAAGTAAAATAATAATCAATGAATAAATTATAATAAATAACCAATCAATAGATAATAAAATCATCCAATAAAATAAATAACTGAAAATACAATACATCAGTAAAGATAAATACATAAAAAACAACTGATAAGGCATCAGAAAAGAGAGATTTCATGAAATGTGAATAAGAATACTATTCAGATTGAAAAGCTGTGAATAATGGCTAAATCAGCTGAATTTAAAATAGATAATAAATATATATTATAAATCTGATAAAAGAGTTAATGTTTCTAATCAAGGAGCATTAACTCTTTTCTATTTAAGGAAATTGAGAGGAGTAATAGTAATGTGTAAAGTAATTGAGGATTTCAAGATAAGTCTAATTGAAG
>JBOFVP010000188.1:0-62053 GCA_051653165.1 Clostridium sp. | reverse complement strand
GCTTTATATACATCTTGTTTCTGATAGTTTGAATAATTTTTAGAATCATCTAGAGCTGGATAAGCACTATGAGATGTCATTATCATATCCACTCCACCATTTATCGCCTCTTGAAATGGCTTTAAATCAACTTCCTTTAATTTTTTTCTATCATTATCATTTATATTTAGTTCTGCATGAGTATCTGTTATAGAATCACCATTACCTGGAAAATGTTTTGCTGCTGCACTTGCTCCATTACTCTGAACACCTTTTATATAAGCTGCTCCATGTTTTGCTACTAAATCAGCATTATCTCCAAAACTCCTTGTCCCTATAACAGTGTTTGTTGGATTAACATATACATCTAATACTGGTGCAAATGTTATATCTACACCTATAGCTGATGTTTCTTTCCCTATAATTTCTCCTGTTTTCTCAGTTAGTCCCAAGTCATTAACTGCTCCTAATGCCATATTACCATTCATATAAGTACTACCTTGTATCCTTGTTACTCCTCCACCCTCTTGGTCAACTGCTAATAACATAGGTATTTCAGGATTTATATTATGGTAATTATAAGCTAAAGTTGTTGCACCATTTACACTATTAAAATTAGCACCAAACAGTATTACTCCTCCAAATTTATACTTTTTTATAAATTCTTCTAACTGATATGGTATAGTAGATGTAATATCATAATTTAACCATTTACTAAATGATGGCATTAAAACTTGACCAACCTTTTCTTCCACAGTCATTTTACTTACTATTTCACTAGCTTTTTTATTTTCACTTTCTGCCTTAGCAACAACCCCGTTTGAACTTAATAAACCTATAACCATAAGTGATGCTAATCCAAGAGATAATAATTTCTTTAACTTCACAACAACGCCCCCTTTTTATGTTCTCATATTATTTATACGTAAGAATATTATACCATCCTTACATATATTGTGAAATATCCCTATTTTTATTATTAATTAAAATCACCATGTTTTTTAACATTTAATAATTGAAAATCATACTATGATATTAATAAATATTTACTTATGGTGGTAATAATGTATACAAAAGGCGATTTTCATATGCACTCTACAAATTCAGATGGTGATTATTCACCTAAAGAATTAATAATTCAATCTAAAGAATGTGGATTAGATATAATATCAATAACCGATCATAATAGGCTTAATGGATTATGTGAAACCATCCATTATGGTAACTTATATAATATTAAGATTATTCCTGGGGTAGAAATTTCCTGTAAATATAACGGATTAAAAGTTCATGTATTAGGATACTTTAATGAAAATATTATAAATATTAATGAATTATCTGAGTCATTAAAGTTAATTAAGAAAAAAGATTTTACTAATGATTATTTGCTACCCATCTCAAATTTGAAACCTGATATCTTATCTAATAAAATTTCTGTTAAATCTGCTATAAACTTCATTCACTATTTTAAGGGGGTTGCAATTTTGGCTCATCCATGTAAACTACAATTCGGAATATTTAATGAATTACTTTCTTTAGACTTTAACGGTATTGAAGCAAAATATTTTAAAAATACCCCTTGCGATACAAACTTCTTTTTGTCCTTATGTAGAAAGTATAATTTAATTTACACCGCTGGTTCTGATTTCCATACAGATAAAAGAGAAGATAAGCGCCACGGTAAATTAGGTAGCACTTATCTTAACTCTAATGAAATATATTATTTATTACAATCACTCAACTATCTTTAAGTAATTTCTATATCTGCCTTACTTCCACCTTTTCCAGACTCAGCAGGAGTAATTATTAACTTAACAGGCACTCTATTTTTTATAGCCTCTACATGGCTAATCAAACCAATTTTCAATTTCTCATTATGGATTTTCTCTAATGAAGTAATAACTACTTCTAGTAAATTTTCATCTAACGTTCCAAATCCCTCATCTAAGAAAAATAATTCTAATGGTGCTGTTCCTTTTAATTGAATTTGAGCTGATAATGCTAGGGCTAAAGCTAGAGATGCTAAAAACGTTTCTCCCCCAGAAAGTGTTGAAGCATCTCTCTCAGCTCCACCATTTTTATAATCTCTAATTATAAACTTGCCATCTACATCAACCTCAAGTCCATAGTTTCCTCCACTAATACTCTTTAATTTTTTAGAAGCTTCTATTGATACATATTTTAATTGGCTAATTGCAATATACTCAACAAATTTTTTACCTTTAAATAATCCAAGCAACTCATTTAAAAGACCCATTTTATGGTCTAAATCTTCTCTTATTTTAAGTAAATCAGCTTGTTCCTCAAGCTTTTTACTTATATTATTAACTTCCTCATTCAATTTGATATATTTTTCTTCATAGGCTTTCAACTCATTTTCAAGTACTAATTTACTCTCCTTGAGCTCATTGAAATTTTCATCAGAAATACTTTTCCCATTAAGCTTAATTTTAATATTTTCAATTGTTCCAATCAACCTAGCTACAAGCTCCACATACTTATCTATTTTTTCTTTTGCTAATCTTATGTCTTCTATAGCCATCATTTTTTCTTTAACATTTTCTATGGACTCAAATCCCTCTTCCTTCATTTGACTTGAAAGTTTCAATTCATTTTCAATTAAATTCTTTTCTAATACATTTAATTTACCAGTTAACGATTGTAGACTTTCATTACATTGTTGATATTTATTTTCAAGTAATTCCCTTTCTTTTTCACAATTAATAAATGCATTATTAATAATTTCTATTGATAAAAGAGTATTCTCTTTTAATCCCTGTAAATCAGTTCCTTCTCCAATTTTACTCTTTATCACCTCTTCTTTTTCTTTTTTATTTAATTCTTTCCCCTCTATTAATCCTTTTATCTCCTGTCCATCGCTAATAATCTTATCTAATTTATCTTTATATTCACTTTTATCTGTTATAAATGTCTCTAACTCTTTTCTACTATTTTTCATTTGATTATATATTTCATTATATCTATTTTCTGATTTCTGTATTTCCTTTTGCTTATCCTCAAAATTATTAATTCCAGTTTCCCTTACTAGAATACTTAGCCTATTATCTAACTCATCATATTCTTTTAAAGTAGATTCTTTCTCAACATTTAACTCCTTAAGTTGATTATTTTTTAAAGATATTCCATTAGTTAAGCTTCTTAAATCCCCTTCTTTTTTTATAATATCTTGTTTCCTCTTTAATATATTCTTTTCTAAATCTTCCTTGCACTTAATAAAACACTCTACAGCTATCTTAAAATCATTGAATAACTTTTCCTCTTCCTCATAAGAAATACATTTAAAATCTTCACCTAGCTTAATAACTTCTTCCCTTTGTGATTTTAGCTCATCTTCCTTTGATAATAGTGTTCCATTAATAACTGCTAAATCATTAGTTATACTATTGAAAATTTCCTTCTTACTATTTAATAGGCTTTCTAATTCACTTATTTCTTTAATTGAAATATCTTCATTTCCATCTACTATACTGTGAATCCCTCCACATACCGGACAAATATCCCCATCTTTTAATTCCTTCTTTAATAGTGATGCTAAATTGATAATTTCATATTCTTTAAATTTTTCTTGCAACACACTAATTTCTTTTTCTAGCTTTTCCTTTTTCAATATTAAAGCTTCTCTATTAGCCTTTAATTCATTTATTGATAAATCTATATTTTTAATACTAGCCTCTAAGCTTAAGAACTTATTCCACTTTTCCTTGTTTGAAAATAGTTTTTCTTGTCTTTTTATTACATCTTTTAACTCACCAGGTGAAGTTTTTATAACTTTTTCTAGTTCATTCTCTTCACCTTTCAAGCAATCTTTTTCCTTTACTAACTCTTTTTTAATGTTATTTTCATTATCTGTATATAATAAAATATCCTTACTTAATATCTCTATTTTTTCAATTAATAACTCATTTTGCTTTTTTACTTTCTTATAGTTTGATGATATTACTACCCCCTCATTAACCTTTTGTTTATAGTCTCCATCAAACTTTAATGATTCTAGATCCTTTTCCCAAACTTCTAATAATTGCTTTATATGCTTCTCATTATTTTCTAACTCTTTAATTTTATTGTTATAGTCTTTGTATACTAATAATAATGATGATCTATCTTTATTTAATGTATTTATTTCTATTTCAAGTTGCTTTATTTTATTATTTTCTTCAATACAGTCATTAACTATTTGTATTTTTGTAGTTAATACTGGTATTTCTTTTTCTTTTTTCTCTTTTACAACTTTATATTCCCTTTCCTTTTCAGTCCTTTCATCCCTTAAACTCACTTCTAGCTTACTAACTACTTCTATATTCTTTTTAACGTCCGCTAATTCATTTAAATTTGCATCATACCCTTCAAGATATGGTTTAACCTTTAAAGCACCTTCAGCTAAAACGAGATTTTCCTTAAGTGAATCTATTTCCTCTTGATTTTGCTTAAGAATTTCTAGTTCTTCACCCTTCTTTTTTAAATCATTTTGATTACTCCATATCTCTTTACTCTCTTCAAAGATTCTGTCAAGCTCAACCTTATTTCTGTTAACCTCATTTAATTTTAAACCTATATTTTCTAATTCCACTTTTCTTTCACTTAAAACGTCCTTACTTATTCCTTCATAACCTGAAAGTTTTCCATTTAATTCATTGCTCTTAGCTTTTACATCTGACATTTTACTAATTAATTTATCTGATAACCCTACCCCATATTCATGTAAATTAAATATTCTCTCAAGCATATCCCTTCTATCTTTTCCGTTTAAAGTTAAAAACTCACTAAACTTCCCTTGTGGAAGTACTACCGTTCTTGTAAAATCATCTATATTTAATCCGATTATACTTACACATCTTTTGTTGACCCCACTAACCTTATCCTCTAAAATCAACATAGAGTCTTTACCATTAGATACATCTGATAGCCTTACTTTACCCGAATTACATCCACCATTTTTATTTCTCTTGAACTCCCTCTCAACTAAATATCTTTTTTTAATACCATCTGAAATTTCAAACTCAAAACTAACATTCATTGTATTGCAATTGGTATTTATAAAATTACTACTTTTTCTAGCTACTTCTCCGTACAGTGCAAGTGTAATTCCATCTAATATAGTAGATTTACCACTTCCAGTTGGTCCAAATATTCCAAAAAAACCTCTACTTGTAAGGGTTTCAAAGTCAATAACTTGCTCCTCGATAAAACTATTTAGCCCTTTAATTACTAACTTAATTGGTTTCATTATTATCATCTCCCCCTACTATTGATAGAAATAACTCTACTATCTCTTCATCTGGATCTACACTTTTTTCTTTTTTATAAAACTCTTTAAAAAGATCCTCAAATGATTTATCAGACATTAAAGTACTCTCCTCTTCATCACTATCTAATGACTGTATTATAGGATTAATTGATAAAATGTCTTTTTTAAATTCCTTCATCTTTTTGATTTCATCTTCTCTTATAAATCTATTAGTTTTAATTTCAAGAAAAACATAACAATCTCTTAGAGAATTTTCTTCACACTTCAGTAATGCCTCATCTACATTGTTACATTCCCATACTTCAATAGGCTTATATGTTTTCAACTCTACTTCCTGAATTTTAGCCTCTTCCTTAGGTTTAACATCTACTATATAACATTTTTTCTGAGTCTTATATTCCTTTCTACTATATTGTAATGGAGATCCAGAATACCAAGCTTTCTTTCCAGTGTTTGGAACAACCTGTGGTTTATGAACATGTCCTAAGGCTACATATTGAGCCTCCTTTGGAAAACAAGTTCCTGATACAATATAGCTTCCACCTAATTGTATACTTCTCTCTGATCCCCCTTCTTCACTACCCATTGCAAATAAATGTGATACTACTAAATTTATAGTATCCTCTCTATAATTTTTACTTAAGCTTTTAAATAGCTCATGTATTCTTTCACTATAAGCTTTAACCTTTATGTCTTCATCATCCATAACTCCATATAGTACCTCATTTAATCTACTTTCACTTGGATATGGAACTGTTAAAATCACTGCCTTTTCTTTATTTATCTCAATTTCCACAAATCCTTCTCCAGAGTTTACAACCCTATGCTTTCCATATTCACCGGTCTGCACTATTGTTTTAGGAGTACCAACCATTATAATTCCATGATCCATTGCTAGAGGACCCGCTGCCGCCAACCTTTCTGGATTATCATGATTCCCAGATACTATCAATATTATCCTTTCACCATTCATAGATAGGTTTTTTAACGTGTTATAAAACATCTTTTCTGCCCTTGCAGGTGGATTACTTGTATCATATACATCCCCTGCAATAATAACCATATCAACCTTCTTTTCATTAACTAAATCTATAAAATCATCTAAAAACTTTTGTTGTTCATCCATTCTACTTATATTTTCTAAACTTTTTCCCAAGTGCCAATCACTTGTATGTAAAATTCTCATAAGATTCCTCCTACCTAGTTTTAATATTTAATTTAATTTTATCATATATAAAAAACAATTGTCATAGATATAAGCTACTCTATTCTTAATTATTTCCAGTTTTTTTATATTTATTAATAATAAAATTCCAAATTAAACTAAAATTCCTCTTCTTTAATTACTTATTTTGGAATATAATATAAATATATAACTTGATGAGTTTAGTCAAAATTTAGAAGTAATAACGAAGCTTCTATCTCCCCCTTTCAACCTAAACCATTAAAGTTATATCTATACGTATTGGTAATAACGAAGCCAATAAGATGAAAGGAGTGTACCTTGTAGGTAACACTCCTTAATTTCCACAACATTTTTTGTATTTTTTCCCGCTGCCACATGGACAAGGATCATTTCTTCCAACTAATGCTTTTTTCTTTAATTTTTCCATAGATAACTCCATCATTTCAGTTGGTGTATAACCTTTATTTGCCCACTTTCTTGTATTATTACTTACATGCAACATTAGCTTCATTAATTCCTTAATTGGTTGCTTATTTTTTATTGTAATGCCTCTAGCTATTAATTCTTCTGCAACACTTTCAGGATCTGCTCCATCATTTCTTAAGTCAAAACATATATTAAAGAAAACTTCTGCTCCCACGTCTTCACTTTGGCATAGTTTAACTAAAAATTCCTCTAATCTTATATGAGCCTCACTATTATATAAATTGTCTGTATTTGAATAATGCTCTATCATTTGTCTATCCATTTTTAGATACTCTTTATTCTTTCTAGCATCTTCTAAAGCTTCAACACCATCTTCATATTCAAATATACATTCATTAAAAACTCTATTATCTTCAAATTCAATAGTTCCATTGAATTTCTTATAATTTATTAATGCACCATTTAATTCTTCTAACGTTAATTTATCATCATTTTCTTCATTAAAGCACTCTATTAAGAAAGCTTTTTCGAAAATTCCATAAACATTAGAGAATACTGTAATATACTTCTCAATTATCTCAAATCTCTGCTTTTCACTTTTTAGGCTATTTAAATCTAACCCATTAAATAATTCTTTTATTTCATTTGGTACTACCATACAAACTTCATTATTTTTATAGTATGTAAATACAATTCCAAATCTGTAAAGATTGAAATATTCCCTAAATAGCATGTCAGATGTATTTTCACTAGAACTTTTAACTAACTTCTCCATTAAAGATAACTCTTGTTCTGTAAGGCTCTCAATATTTTCATTAAACACATCTTTATTAAGTATATTTCTTAATAATTCTTGTATCATTTCTTCTTTATTCATCTTAGAGCGTCCTGAAATATCATAAAGAGTAGCTAAATCACCTAATCTAACTTTAGTTATGTCATCTAAACACCCCTCTAAAGTATTTTTAATTTCTTTCTTTGAGGCAAACTTCTTATTTATTTCAAATACTTCTTTTTCAAAACTATTATCCATTATCTATTATCTCTCCTAATCATTTTCTACTACTTATACTACTCTATAATATTTATAATAGTATTTCAATATTTTAAACCATATATTTTCATTTTATAAGTAAATTATATAAAAAAATAAGGTAACTATTAAATAGCTACCAAATATTTTAAAGTATAAATCCTAAATAATATTCTTCATCATTTTCACAATTGTAATATTCATTACAATATAATCTACACTCACCTATTAAGAGTTCTTTCTCTAAACTCTCCATATACTCACCAAAGGAGTTCATATCTCTACCTTTATACATAGATATATATACACCCTGACGTTTATCTTCATATTCAAAATTTAAATATTTTATGATATCGTTAGCATTTTTTGATGTAACTATATTTTTTACACACTTACCTTTTGCTTTTAATAAAATATCACTAAAATCCTCTCCAAAGTACTGTATGCTATTAAACATATAATAAAAATATTTTACACACTCTATGCAATCATTAACATCTGGGATATTAATCATTATTCCATCACCTTTTGCTACCTTTCCTAAATAAGTTCTTGTTAACTCATTTCCAGTAACAAAGGTAATACCACCTTTAGCAATATATATTTCCTTCAAATTTATTTTCTCTTTTGTCATATCTATTATATTTAGATTAACCTCGTTCTTTTTAGAGAAACATTTTTCCCTATATTTAAAACTTGATATCGCTAATTCTTCCAAATAATGTTTTTTCCCAACACTACATTTATCATTATAAGGAATAATATCCTTCACATTGTATTCAACTTGACTAGTATCATTTTCAAGGTTCTTGTTGTATATTATTCTTCTTTTAAATGTCATATTTGCAAAGTTTAAATCTTTTAAACCCTTTTCTATATTATCATTATTGGTATAAATATTCACAACTTGTAAATTTGCTTCCCCTAACATACCTTCGCCCCATTTCTTTTATTATAAACATTTAAAACGTTTAAAATTAATTGATTGATATCTCTAAAAATTAATATTTATAACTAAATAGTCTTATATTAATATAATAATCTAATTTTTAACAATTGTCTTATTTAAAACATTTACAAATTTTAATTAAACCCATATAACTGTTATGTAATTCTCAAAATATATAACTATTTTTTTTAAAGTATAAAAATATTAATAAAATAAATATAATGTTCATAAATTTAAAAGGTGTTGAAATTATTTCAACACCTTTTATTCTATATAAGCTTCATCAATAATTCATTATTTCTTTTTATAAATTCATTTAACTCATCTGAGCTTAATTTATCATTGGAAATCAAGGCTAAATCAAAGATTTGATTACAAATAAGATTAATATCACCTAATCTATTACTATCTTTTATAATATTCCCAAGTCTTTTAATTATATTATTATTAGAATTAAGAATTAATGTTTTTTCTTCTTTAAATAATCCCTTAACATTCATTCCACCAAACATATTCTGCATTTCTGAAAATCTTCTTGATTGTTCATCTACCATTATTAATGCTGATGTATTTTCATCTTTAAGCTTTTCAACTTTATAAGATGAAATTCTATCTCCTAATATCTCCTTAAAAGTTGCTTCAAGCTTTTCTTTTAATTCCTTATCATCATTTTCATCCCCATTAGAAAGGCTACTTATATCTCCATCAATTCTTGTAAAGTTAACAGTTGGACTTTTACTTTCTAAAAATGGTATAAAGTTCTTATCAATAACTGTATTTAATATTATAGCATCAACATTATTTTCTTTATACATCTTTATATATTGTGATTGTACTTCTTCATCACTTACATAATAAATCTTGTTCTCATGTTTATCTTTTGCATTATCTAAATAATTTTGTAGTGTTACCCATTCATTATTTATTGTTTTAAATACAATACTATCCTTTATATTTTCATAAAATTTTTCATCCCTTATACATCCATATTTTATAAAAATATTAATATCCTTACTGAAGTTATTGTACTCATCTCGTTCATTTAAGAATAAAGCATTAAGTTTATCTCCAACTTTTTTAACAATATGCTTTGAAATTTTAGATACTTCTTTATCCTTTTGCAAGAAGCTTCTCGATACATTAAGGGGTAAATCTGGACAATCTATTACTCCCTTTAACAATAATAAAAATTCTGGAATTACCTCTTTTATGTTATCAGCAACAAAAACTTGATTATTATAAAGCTTAACTTCCCCCTCAACTAACTCAAATTCATTCTTAAGTTTAGGGAAATATAATATCCCCTTTAAGTTAAATGGATAATCTACATTTAAATGTATCCAAAATAGAGGTTCTTCTATGTCGTTAAATAATTCCTTATAAAATTGTTTATACTCTTCCTCTGTACAGTTTCTTGGTGCTTTTGTCCAAAGAGGGGTTATATTATTAATTGGAGTTTCCTCTTTATCAAAGTATATTTCAATTGGTAAGAAAGAACAGTACTTCTTCATTACACCCTTAATTTTAAATTCATCTAAAAATTCTTTACTATCCTCTGATAAGTATAATGTAATTGTTGTCCCTCTTTCACTTCGTTCTGTTGAACTTGTTATTTCAAACTCAGTGCCTCCTTCGCAGGTCCACTTTACCCCTTCAAAACCTTCTTTGTATGAACACGTATTTATTTCCACTCTTTCTGCAACCATAAATGCAGAGTAAAATCCTAATCCAAAATGACCAATTATATCACTATTGTCACCAATCTGATCTTTATATTTTTTAACAAAATCTTCTGCACCTGAAAAAGCGACTTGATTAATATACTTTGTAACCTCTTCTTCAGTCATTCCTATTCCATTATCAATGAACTTTAGTGTCTTGTTGTCTTTATCAACTTCTACTATAACCTTATATTTTTCATCTTGCTTAGAACTAGCTTCTCCCAGTTGAATTAATCTTTTATATTTATTTATTGCATCGCATCCATTACTAATAAGTTCCCTTATAAAGATGTCCTTATCTGAATATAACCACTTCTTAATTATTGGGAAAATATTCTCTGTATGAATTGATATATTACCTTTTTGAGCCATAAAAAGACCTCCTTATTTTTATTTCAATTATAATTTTATTACTACAGGAAATGTATGTCAATAAACCTATTGTATTTAATAAAATAAAAATAAGTATCTAGATTTACACCTAAATACTTACTGAAATTTAATTATTTTTTAAACCATGTAACTTTACTACCATCAAAAGGAACTACATTAACGAATAAAGCTTTTCCATATTTGCTTTTGCTAATAATTCCACTAACAATATCACAAGCCTCCCATTGATCTTCAATAGTTGTCTCAAAGTATAACTTTATATGATCTCTGTTTACAAATGTGAAAACCTGCTCATCATATTGTTTGTATTTCTCTATTTCTTCAATAACATCCTTTTGCTTGGCTCCACAATATACAAGAACCATAAAAGCGCCTCCTCCACAATTATCCCTTAATACTAATATATACCATAATGTCGACAATAGTCAACAAAGATTAACTTATTTTTAATCATTATTTAGTTAAAATTTGTATAATATTATCTAGCATAATAAAAATACTCTATATATTGCGGATTAATATATAAAGTATTTTTTCCTTACACCCTCTTACATTTTATGTTATAATATCCTTATATTTGATTTTAAGGAGTTCGTAATATGAGAAAATGTATTTGTTATTTACTTATTTTATTTATTGTCCCCTATTCATTAGTAAGCTGCTCTGAAAAAAAGGTTGAAGAGCCTAGTAAAACTCCCCCATCATCTGAGGAAAGTTTTGGTAATAAAGAAGTTGATCCAAACCTTAGGACTATATCTAATGAAGAAATTGATAGCGAATTATCCGCTACCTTCAAAACTTTAGAATCTTATTTAAGAAAAAATTCAAATGAGTCAAAATTACAAGTTGGTCAAATACCAAATGGATATGGAACTCTTTATCAAGATTTAGTTTTTACTCAACTAAATAATGTTAAAGGAGAGAATTCAGGAAGTATTCAACTTATGCCTGTAAAAGAAACTAACGATCATCATATTTTATACATGATAGGATTTACTTATTTGGAAAATGAAAACCCAACTTTACCAAATCAATTTGAGGATTTATTTAAGTTATTATTTCCAGATCAGGTTACTACAAAATCCTTATCTCAATATATTGGCGAAATAGATAAATCCCCTCAAAAATTTCCTTTATCTAATAGCGAAGTTGTAATTGCTAAATCCTCAAATAACGGTAAAATAAAAATTACTGTAGGCTATAAAGTTTTTATAAATATTAAATAGACTTTTTAAAGAAAGATACTAATTTTGTATCTTTCTTTTTTAACAAAATTGTATACACTTACATAATATGGTATCATATCAATGAAAGGAGTATAGCAATGTCACTAACTATAACTGCAACTAAATCTTGTAATTACACCTATGTTGATTTTGGAGATATTATAAAATATGAAATAATAATACAAAACATTGGAGATGTTCCAATTTTCAATTGTTATTTAATAGATACACTTCCATCCGATATCACATTTACATCAAATTCAATTTTTATAAATAATACTCAGATGTCATCATACAATTTCTCTTCACCTATTACTTTACCTGATTTATCATCTCAAAGTATTACAACTTTAACTTATGAATGTTCTGTAAATGGTCAATATCCATTTTCAAATTCTTTTAATAATATAAGTAATATAATTTTCTCAAGTACAGTTACAGGTTCAACCTTACCATCATCAATATTATCAAATACAGTCACTAATAATTTGAATAAAGCTTTATTAAATATTGATAAATTCTACACTCCATCTACTGGCTTGTTTGTTAACACCCCATATGAGGTTGTTATTCAAAATTTCGGTAATATCATTGCAACTAACCTTGTATTATTTGATACCTTTCCAGATAGCGTAGCCATTAATAATACTAGTATTTTAGAAGATAACTCTCCTATATCAGGTAATTTATCTACTGGCCTATCACTACAAAACTTATCACCTAATGCAATTAAAACAGTTACCTATAATTATTTTGTTACATCCTTACCATCTTCTGGTTTTATAAAATCATTTAATACTATTAACTATGATTATTTAGTTAATCCTTTATTAACAACTATTTTATCTACTGCTACTGCTCGTTCTTATTATGCTACAACTGCAATCCAATCTGCGTTTTTAAACAGTTTACTTTCAGTTTCTCCATCACCCGCAATGTTGGGACAAACTATCACCTACACACTGTCACTAACTAATGTAGGTAACTCTACAGCTGAATATATTAATATGTCCGATACCTTACCATCTTCTTTAACGTTTATAAATAATAGCATAAATATCAATAACTCACCTACAACTTATAATCTTAATAGTGTTTCTATACCTGATATTGTATCTGGTGGAACATCAACAATTACCTTCAACGCTATAGTAAATACCATACCTAGTACTAATTTAATATTAAATTCAGCTTTAATTGACTATAAATCTCTATTGCCTTCATCAAGTAACTATTCTCCTCTATCACTTATAAGTAATGTAGCAACACTACCATTAATAAATACTAACACTATTGTTAACTTTACTAAATTAGTTAGTAATAATTATGCTACCAATAACTCAATAGTTACTTATACGTTTGTCATAGAAAATCTTAATTCTTTTTCACTAACCGATTGTATTTTAATGGATACTCTTCCTAACTCTGTTTCATTCATTACTAATTCAGTATTAATAAATTTAACCCCTTCAAATTCAAACCCACTTACTGGAATTACAATTCCTCAAATTTTATCTGGTGAAACTATTACAGTTTCATTTAATGTACAAATAAATTAAGGAGATTATTAATAATGGAAATTAATCTATATAATTTATGTAGCACAGATTCAGAAGTTTTTTTAAATTACGATACTGTTCAAGGGGTTGGCTATGGTCTTAAAGAAACCAATAGCATTCAAACTACTATTCCTTGTATTAAGATTATGGTTTCAGAAAAATTACCACTAGATAAATTAACTTCAGAACAAATTATCCCTAGAAAATATAAGGGATATCATACTGATATTATTGAAGTTGGAACAATATATGCCTGTTCAAACACCTCTAAAATTAGACCAGCAGTTGGGGGAATTAGTGTAGGTATTCAAAATGTTCCTTTCGCTGGTACTCTTAGCTTTGAAACTCATGGTTATACAAGCTCCTTAAACGAAACCTATTTATTATCAAATAACCATGTTATTTCAAATGAAAATACTACTTTAAAATATTCATCACTACTACAACCTGCACAAGGTGATGGTGGAAATCCTGCTACTGATTCACTAGCATATTTAGTTAAGTCTATTCCTTTACTATTTACAACTAGTATTTCAAACCCTACAAACTATGTAGATTGCGCCTTAGGATTAATTACTATTCCAAGTTTAATTACAGACCAAATTATATCAATTGGTACTATACAAGGAATTGCTCCTCCTGAATTAAATTTACCTATTCAAAAATCTGGTAGAACTACAGGGTATACTACGGGTACGATTCTATCTATAAACTCTACTGTTAATGTATCTTATGTATACGGTACTGCTAAATTTTCTAATCAAATTGTTACCACAACTTTAGTAAGCCCTGGTGATTCTGGTAGTGCATTACTTGATATGGATAATAGAATTGTAGGTTTAATATTTGCTGGAAGTTCTTCTGTTGGTATTGCCAATGATATTAGTGATGTCTTTACCTTCTTAGGTATACAACTTTAAATAAAAACAACCTCTTAATTTAATTAAAGAGGTTGTTTTTACTTTATATTACTATAACTTGAAATGTAATTGTTGAGACTGTATATTTAGGAATTACCCCTGTTGGTATTCCTATTTCAGGATTTGAACTTGATGGAGTACCATTTATATTTACAGAGTTTGCTACAAACTGAGTCCCAACAGGAATTGTATCAGTAATTATAGTGTTATCTAAATCTACATTTCCTGTATTTGTTACTACTAATGTGTAGTTAATAATGTCACCTATATCTGCATATTGTTTATCAACATATTTCTTTATATTAAATATTAAATTCCTATATATTGTATTAACTAAATTTGATTGCTGAACTCCTGTTACACTCTGTCCAAATAAACTCATAGTATAATTAATGCTACCTGAGTTAGTAAATCCTCCATCTGTTCCATTACCAACCACTTGGAATGTTATTGTAGCTGATTGACCAGGGTTAAGATTTATTCCTAAGTTTACACCATTTTCAGGATTTTGTGATGGATATTGAATTGAATTAACTATAAATGAATTACTTACAAAGGTTGTAGTTGGTGGTATAGTATCAACAAAAACAATATTGCTAACAACATTATATGGGTCATTATTTGTAACAATTATTGTATACGTCACTGTTTGTCCTGTTTGAATAATATTTTTATCAACATACTTTTCTATTGTGGTATTATCATCTATTATGATTGTATTTACTGGATTTGTCAAAGTAGATCCATTTACTACTGTTGTAGATGTTGGTGAATACTGATAATTTAAAAACCCTACATTAGTCACCGAATTAACAGCATTTGTGTTTAATGCCTTCAAATTAATTTGTCGTATATTAAATGGATATATTAAACCCATTAAGTCCTCCTCCTTTTCATTATAGTTAGAAATTTGTTATAATATTATATGACTATTGCATTAAATATGCTAATAGTTTTAATTATACCTAGTACTATCTAAAAATTTAATATAATTTGTTTACCTTTAATATTTTAAAAACATATAAATTTATATATAATATTAATGAGGTGTTACATATGAAAAATTTAAAAATATATTTTACGTCTGATATGCACGGTTTTGTATATCCAACTGATTACAGAGATAATGAAAAGAAAGCTATTGGTATGCTAAATCTAGTTAACTCATTTGAGAAAGATGATAATACTCTTATTATTGATGGTGGAGATACAATTCAAGGTTCTCCTTTTACAACCTATCTGTCTACATTAGACTTTAGTAGCCATCCAATTGCAAAAGTATTAAATATGTGTAACTATGATTACATAACACTTGGAAACCATGACTTCAATTATGGTTTTGATTATTTAAAAAGTTATCTTACCAACCTAAATGCAAAATGCTTATGTACTAATGTAATTGATAAAACAAATACATTACCTATTTTAAAATATGATATAAAAACTATGGGTAATGGATTACAAGTTGGTATATTAGGTCTTACTACGGACTTCATAAATGTATGGGAAAAACCAAAAAATCTTGTTAATTTTGAAGTAAATGATACCATAACTTCATGTAAAGAAATATTTGCTGAAGTTAAATCAAATTGTGATATTCTTATTGGTATTTATCACGGTGGATTTGAGAACGATTTAGAATCCCACGAATCTCTAAGTATCACTAAAGAAAATGTTGCATATAAGTTATGTAATGACTTTGATTTTGATGTATTATTAACTGGTCACCAACATATGCCTATTAGTGGACAATATTTACATAATACATTTATTGTTCAAACTCCACATAATGCTCAAAAATATAGCGAAGTAAACATTTCTTTTGATGATAAAATTGTGGACATAACCTCAGATTTAATTACACCTGAGATTAATCCAAATAAAGAGATGTCAAATAAGCTTATGGAGTATGAATCTGAGGTTCAAAAGTGGTTAGATAGTCCGGTTGGTCATTTAGATACACCACTTACTCCTGGTACTCATATCGAAATGGCTTTAAATGGCTCTACATTAGCTAACTTCATTAATACAATACAACTTGAAGTAAGTGGTGCTGATATTGCATGTACTTCATTTGCAAACTCTATAAAAGGTTTTAATAAGGATGTTACTGTTAGAGATATAGTATCTACATATATTTTCCCTAATACTTTATTAGTATTAGAAATTACTGGTGAAGTATTGAAAAAAGCTTTAAATAGATGCGCTGAGTATTTTTATTATGATGGAAATACTACTGTTGTATCAGATGCATTTTTGAAACCTAAAGTGGAACATTATAATTATGATTTCTTCTCACATATTGATTATTGTTTTAAATTGAATTCAAACGGTAAAAATAAAGTAGAATACGTAAAATTTAATGGAAAAGATGTAAATGATACAGATAAATTCTCTATTGTTATGAATAATTATAGAGCTAGCGGTACAGGTGGCTATGAATTCTTTAAAGATTGTAAAATACTTAAAGAAATCCAAACTGAAATGACTGAATTAATTATAAATTATTTTAGAGAACATAATACAGTTGTAGTCGATAAAACTAAATATGTAAATACAATTATGTAATGTTTAGTATAAGGGAATTTTAAAAATACCCTTATACTTTAAGTGTTTTACTAGATTTTTATAAAAAATCTAGTAAAACACTATACATTTCATTCATATTTAATAGTGATCTGGTTTTTATTATATTTGAATTATATATCTGAAATTTTGTACTTGAATTATCACTATGAATTACCCACAAATAACAGTAATCTGTAAAATATTCATACTTATAGTTTAATGGTAAAAAATGTGATTTATCTAAGAACTGTAAGGGAGTAAACTCTTGTGAATCATATCTGACTTTTTCATCTTTTAATCTATATATATACGTATGAAATGATGCACAAACATGCCATATCTTAGCCATCTTAACATTATTAACATCATACATATATCCATTACAACATATTATTACCTTTGTATCATCTTCTGGCATATACTCATGTAATGCTTCTACAAAAGTATTCTTATAAACATCATCACTATCTAATTTACATAAATATAATTCATCATATCCATCTATTAATTCATCTACGGTGTTTTCATATTTACTTCTAGGCACAAATAGTACATTACTAGGTAATCCACCCCTAGTGCGTATTGCCTTTAAAACCATATCTTCTGATTCATCAGTATAATTATAAATTGCAGTAAAATCTTGATTACTTTGCGCAATAAATCCATTTAATGTATAGTTAAAGAATATATCCATCCTGGAATTAATCCAATCTTCTAGTAAAATTTTCTTTGAACTTTCAACTAGGTATTTACTATTCATATAATTAGGAATATTAAAATTAGAGTATATAATAACTTTTCTCTTCATATACCTTCATCCTTTTTCATCTTTTATGTTCTTATTATATTCAAAAAACACATTTGTGTGATTAATTTTTATAAAGTTATTATTAATTTATATTACACTATGTGTCCACTATAAAAGTTATGTAAGTTTCTAAAAATGGTCACAAGCACATAAAAAAGGTCTATGTTTAAATATAAACATAGACACTTTTAATATTATTCCCAAATACCCTTTAAAGTATTTTTGTATTGTTCTAATTTAGCTTTAACATCAGAATTTTTATCTGATAATATTCCTTCTAATACAGAAGCTGATTCACGATAAGCACTATCTACACCAGCTGCAACTTCATTCATGAATATATTCTTAGTTGCATCTTCTAAAATAGCTGCCGCTAAACTTCCTGAGTTTTTGTATTCATCTGATTGTACTGCACTTTGTCTAGC
Source organism: Clostridium sp. (assembly GCA_051653165.1). GTDB lineage: Bacteria > Bacillota > Clostridia > Clostridiales > Clostridiaceae > Clostridium. The sequence goes on along the minus strand of JBOFVP010000188.1, from coordinate 43,594 downwards.
AGGCATGTATCCTGTATCTTTTGCCCATTGTATTTGGCTATCCTTAGTTGTTAAGAATTTTAAATACTCAAAAGCTGCTGTTCTTTGTTCTGCTGAAGCACTTGAGAAAACATATAAATCTGTTCCTTGTTGCATAGCTGTCTTAGCTGGGTATGGAGCAACTCCAACGTTGAACTTTCCGTTAACACCCTTAGTTATGAAAGATTCACCTGCATTTGATCCTATATACATTCCTAAAGTTTCATTTGTGAAAGGTCCTGATAAGAATTTATCTGTACCAGCAATTCTGAAGTAACCTTCTTTAATACCATCTAAGTAGTAGTTAGCTGCTGCAACTGATTCTTTACCTGTTACGTCTAACTTACTATTGAAATCTACACCTTCATTCTTTAAATAAGTTGAATAGAAGTTGTTTAATGAATCAAATCCAGCTCCAACTATTCCTTTTTTCTCAGTTATAGTCTTTGCAGTATTTGCAAACTCTTCATAAGTTGTTGGTACTTTTAAGTTTAATTCTTCAAATAAATCTTTATTATACCAAATAACTTCAGTTGACTTATTGAATGGTAATCCATATATCTTACCATCGATTTCACTCGCCGTTCTGAAACCTGGTAATATATCATTATAATTATCAAATTTTAATGTTTTATTTTCAATGTATGGCTTTAAATCAACTAATAAGTTGTCTTGAATAGCATTAACCATCCAGTGAGGGTATGCTTGAGTTAAAGTTGGTAAATTACTTGGACTTGCTGCTGTAGCAGTTATTTTTTGTTGTAACTCATTGTAGCTTGATTGATTTTGTAAAGTTACCTTTATTTTTGGGTTTTCTGCCATAAACTTATCTGTAAGTCCTTGTAAAGACTTTTCTAGATTTCCACTCATAGCATGCCAGAATGTAATTTCTACTGGCTCAGTTATTTCTGTTACGATGTCCTTATCAGAACCTTCGCTCCCCTTGCTTCCGCATCCAACCATAGCAACCATAGTAATTGCTGATAGTCCTAATGCAACTAATTTTTTGAAGTTCATATCTCTTCCTCCATTTATTTATATTGTTTGACTTTTTTCTGGTAATAAAACCTCACCTGATTCATTATAAAGCCTCTCAGGTTTATAAGAGTGAATTGGTACCAACAACTTTGGTTCAATTAAATTTATTATTTTAATTAAATCATTAGGAATTGCATGACCACTACATGAAACTCTTTCGAATTTTATGTTATTATCCTCAAATCTTTTTATGAATGGAGCATAATTTGGATCAAAATCACCTAATGGAGTTGCATTTGAGTGAACATACACCCCTCCATTTTTCAATCTATCAAAATGATCAATGGCAAGTTTATCTAATTGCCAGAAAAAGCTTCCTTGGTCTTCAATTAATGTTTCAAATTCGATTTCATAATTTTTATCTAATCCGTAATCCTTATCATCTAGTTGATAATAATAAGATTGGTATCCAGTAGCATGTTTTAAAACATAAGAATAATATGCATCTAAAACAACCTTTCTTGGATTAGTTTTTATTATATTTAAAATTCTTTCTACATTTGCAATATAGTAATTAAATGTTATTTGTTTATTTTCATTTTCTTTTACAATAGTATTAATTTTATTGATTAATGCTTCTTCATTTTCTTCTTCTACTTGTCTTGGTTCTTCATTAAAGTCTTGGAAAGAAACACTAACTCCTTCAATTAATAACACATCGCAATTCTTACTTTCATTACAGAAGTTTAATGTATCATTTGTTCTGTAGCCATGTAACCTAATATCACCAGTATATGATATTACTAAATCTGGTGTTTTTATTACTAGTCCACAAGCTCCATAGGCATCATGATCAACTGGCATTACTTTTACATTAATTTTTCCTACTTTGATTGTATCATTTTCCTTAACACCAATTATTTCCCTAACATTAGTAGCACCTTGCTTATGTAATGGGAATAAGAAATCATTATTTATATTTAATGTATTTAGTAATGATTTAGTTCCTTCTAATGTATATAATGGAATCCTTGGGTTTAAGTAGTTTATAATCTTTGAATGATCTAAATGAACATGAGATAAAAATACAGCTGTATTCTTAAACTCATCTTCCTTTGAATTATATCCATTTAATGGAATACTTGGATCAAACATATTATCTATATAAGGTACTAGATTTTGATCTAGTAAATCTTGCAGATTCTCTTGCTTCTTTGTTGATGCTGGATCGTATTCACTTCCAAAATCAAAGAACACACGACTATCTTCATATGCTATTTCTATAATAGTTCCACCAATAGTTAAGATACCATTATGAAATGTTATTTTAGTCTTCTTATCCTTTAACACCACTCTTAACAACTCCTCTTATAATTTGTTTTCTAAATATTAAGTATAGAATTAATATAGGGACTATAGCAATTGAAGATGCTGCCATTTGCAAATGTACATTTGTTCCACTTTCAGTTGCAAATGAACTTAATCCGTTACTTAATAATCTCATCTCTGTACTATTTGTTACAAGTATAGGCCATAGGAATGAATTCCATCCACTTATAAAACTTAATATTCCCATTGTAAATAAAGATGGTTTAGCTAATGGAATTAAAATTCTTATTATGAATTCCCAATCACCACACCCATCAACCTTTGCGGCTTTATAATAAGATATTGGTATACTTGTAAGGTATTCTTTTAAATAAAATATATAGAATACACTTGCTATTGAAGGAAGTATTAATGCTGTATATGTATCTAATAGATTTAATTGCGCTATTGTTTGATAGTTAGTAAATACAGTAACTTCGTATGGTACCATTAATAATGCTGCCATTCCCATAACTAATGCATTTTTGTATTTGAATTCTAATTTTACTAAAGCAAAACCAGCTAATATTGTTGTAAATAATGTTCCTATTGTTGATAATCCTGCAACTATTATTGTATTGAAGAAATATCTAACAAAAGGAGCCTGCTCCATTGCTTCAACAAAGTTTACCCACTGTAATTTTTCTGGTATTAATGTAGGTGGTATACTTGTAGCCTCTTGGAATGTCATTAAACTTGATAAAATCATATAAACAAAAGGAAATAATGTAATTATAGCCATAAATACTATAAATAGCTTTCCTAAAACTGAACTAATACTTTTCATCCTCTTCACCTACTTTGATATTCTTTTTAAAATACGATTTTGAATTAAGGTAAATCCTAAAATTAACAGGAACAGTATAACTGCAGCTGCCATCCCTTGACCATAACGATGATCTACATAGAATTTATTGAATATGTAAAATACTCCTGTTGTGGCACTATCTGCAATACCAGCTTTCCCATTAAATATTGAGAATACTTGTGCATATACTTTAAATGCATTAATAAAGTTTACCATAATTAAGAATGTCAATATTGGTATCATTTGAGGCAATGTTATTCTAAAGAATTGTTCCATTTTACTTGCTCCAAACATATCTGCAACTTTATAGTAATTACTATCAATTGTTCTTAGTCCTGATAATATTATTATTATATTAAATGCTAATCCTGACCAAATTCCAAAAATAATCAATGTTTTTATACTCATTTCAGGACTATCTAAGAAATTAAATGGCCCAACTCCAATAAAACTTAATATATAATTTACAAATCCATACTCTCCGTTAAGTAAAAATCTAAAAACTATACCTATTGCAATTACACTTGTTAAATAAGGTATAAAGAATATAGTTTCAAAAAGAGCTTTTTGCTTAATCTTTTCAAATATAGTTATTGCAATAAACATTGAAATAATTAGTCCTACTGGTACAACTACAAATGAATAAATAAACGTATTACCTATAGCTGTGTGGAATTTAGGATCTTTTAATACTATTTCATAATTTGTAATACCATTAAATGCTAAATTGTTTAATGTACCCTTTTGAAAGGACATATAGAATGTTCTTAATAAAGGTAACACATTGAATATTCCTATTATTATTAATGCAGGCAGTAAAAATAACCATGCTTGTGGTGAATTTTCAGCCCTATACTTTAATTTTCTCATTAGTACACTCTAACTCCATTCTCTTGGAATATGTAAATTCCATTATAATCTATATCTAAACTTAATTTTTCATTTTCTTTCAATGTATTTCCTATGTCTGTAATGGACTTAGCATTTACACCATTTGCTTCAAAGTTTATAATACAGTCTTTTCCTATAAGCTCCACACTTTCAACTGTTGTATTGAATAGTGGCTTTTCACTTAGTGTAAAGTATTCTGGTCTTATTCCTACAACGTATTTATTTTCTGTAAACTCAGATTTAATTCTATCCTTATTAAGTAAACTTAAATCTATTGAAAAATCTTTTCCCTTTAAAACATTTCCTTCTTTGTTCATTTCAAAGATGTTTATTATAGGGTTACCCATAAATCTAGCTACAAATAAGTTTTCAGGTTCTAAGTATAGTTTTTGTGGCACATCAAACTGTTGAACAATACCCTTATCCATTAGAACTATTCTATCACTTATTGATAACGCTTCTTCTTGGTCATGCGTAACGAAAACAGTTGTTATTCCAATTTCTTTAACAAGTCTTCTTATTTCTTCTCTAATTTTAAGTCTTAGTCTTGCATCAAGATTACTTAATGGTTCATCTAGTAACAATACCTTAGGGCTTTGAACTAAAGCTCTAGTTATTGCTATTCTTTGTTGCTGTCCACCAGACATATTTCCTGGCTTCTTATCTGCTAACTCTTCTATACTTGTAATCTTCATGTATTTTTTTGCAATTTCCATTGCTTCTGCTTTAGTCTTTTTGTTTTTCCCTACTGTTAGTGGGAACATTATGTTTTCGATTGCACTCATATGTGGATAAAGTGCATAGTTTTGAAATACTAATCCTATGTTTCTATCTTTAGGGTGTTTATCAATTACTGATTCACCATCAAATTTTATGTCTCCACCTGAAGGGTCTAATAATCCTGCTAAAAGATTAAGAATTGTAGTCTTACCACAACCACTTGGCCCTAGTAAACAAATTAATTCTCCTTCGTTGATTTCTAGTTCAATACTTTTTAAAGCTTCATATCCATTGTCGTAAACTTTTTTTAATTTTTCAATTTGTATCATATTTCACCTCTAGTGTATGTTTTTCCATTGTAATAGTTTTATTTAGAATATATTTGTACTCCATTTATAATTATATGCTAAACTACTAATCGACTTCAATATATATTAATCGACTTTATAAGTTTTTTAGTTGATAAATTTATAATATTTAGAATAGAATTTTAATATTTTTACATGGTTTATATTCCCAACCCTTCTTTTTATTTAATACTTACTATTTTATTATGTTTATTTTATTAAAAAAAATACTCTATCGTACCATTTATCTGTGATAAAGTTTTCAATTTTTTATTTACTAATCTATAATACACTTTTACTATTCCACTTTTCTTAAGAGTATGTAATATTTTTGTTAAATAAAAAATAAACTCTAAGAACAGTATTTACTATTTTTCTCACACCACTCACTCCTCTTATATGCTATAATAAAAAAATGATATTATTATCGTAAAATATAGTCTATATAGGAGTATTGATTATGGATGGAAGAATTAGATCTAACATAAGCATAGGATCAAAAGTTAATGGAGTACAAAAACAAGATCAACGCTCTGGTAAATTAACTGAGGGTGTTGTCATAAAAATACTTACAAACTCTCCTAATCACCCTCATGGAATAAAAGTAATGTTAGATGGTGGAACTGTGGTTAGGGTAAAAAATGTTTTATGCTAACTTTAAAGTAAAAACATCTGGAATTTTATTCATAAAAAGCAAAATGCAATGGCAAAACCTTTATATTTCAAAGTTTTGCCATTGCATTATTAATTGCGTTCTTATTTGGTGGAGGCGACGGGTGTCGAACCCGTGTCCGAAGGCAGACCAGCCTGACTTTCTACGAGCGTAGTTTGTGATTAAAATTTCGGTCCTAGGTTGCTCACAAACAAACTTCCTATTTCCTAGCTTCATAAATACCCCTTTAGCTCAAAGCTTTGCTAAACTTCGTTTCCTACTTTATGACACCAGCTACCCAAGCCGTAGGCAACCTGGACTGATGAGCGGCTATATTAAGCTGCTAATGCAAAATTGTCTTCTGCGTTTATCTTTAATGCATACTTTATTATCGAGGGGACATGCGTGCCTCGGCTCGCTTATCAAACCCATCATTACCCCCGTCGAAGCCAAAACGCCCCCATGTAAGGTAAAATTGATTCTCAAAACGCCTATATTCAATTTTACTGTCTTTAATTATAGTATATGCTATACTCTTTGTCAATGAACACCTTCTTAGCATAAAATATTTTTTAATTTTATCTAAAACTATTTTTCATTTCTCTCTCTATATCTCTCTTATGAGCCTTTTCTAGCATAGAATCTCTCTTATCATAGTTCTTCTTACCTCTACATATACCTAAAGCAACCTTAACTCTTCCATTTTTTAAGTATAATGATAATGGAACTAATGTATATCCATCTCTTGATACTAAACCTGCTAATCTACCAATTTGCTCTTTATGGATTAATAGTTTTCTTTGTCTTAATGGATCTACATTAAATATATTTCCCTGCTCATACGGAGATATATGCATATTTAATATAAATAATTCACCATCTTTAATATCAGCATAACAATCCTTTAAATTAGCCTTTCCAGCTCTAATAGATTTAACTTCTGTTCCAACTAAAGCTATTCCAGCTTCCATAGTTTCCTCAACAAAATAATCGTGATTTGCTTTTCTATTTTGTACTAATGAATTACTATTTTTCTTTCTTGCCATCTTCTCACCTTCTTAACATCTCTTTAGACTAAGAGAAAAATTCTCCTAGCCTAAATTATATTATATCCAAGTTCTTATCAACTTTCTACACTTTTTAAATCTCTTGAATAATATTAGTTATATCTTCCCCAAGCTCTTCCTTTTGTTCTTGAAGCTCTTGCTTAACATCAGATAACTCAGCTAAAAGCTTTTTTGTAGCCTTTATTTCTTCTAATTCTTCATCACTATTGGCTAATTCAAAATAAACTTCTCTATTAGCTATATCAACCCTATTACACTTAACCTTCAATGTATCACCTAATCTATATACCTTCTTCGTTCTCTCTCCAATTAAACATAAATGATCTTCATCATACACATAGTAATCATCATCTAATGAAGTAATGTGAACTAATCCCTCAATAGTATTAGGTAACTCAACAAACAATCCAAAATTAGTTACAGAAGATACCATTCCCTCAAACTCCTGACCAACTCTATCTAACATATATTCAGCTTTCTTTAAATCATCAACTTCTCTTTCTGCATCTTGTGCAATTCTTTCAGTTTCAGATGATTGCTTTGAAGCATATTCAACAGCAGCTGTTAAAGATTTCATTCTACTTTCATCAATCTTACCATTTATTTGCTCTTTTATTATTCTATGAATTTGTAAATCTGGATATCTTCTAATTGGTGAAGTAAAGTGACAGTAATACTTTGCAGCTAAACCAAAGTGTCCTGTACATTCTGGAGAATATCTAGCTTGCATCATTGAACGTAATAACAATGTGCTAACTACAGTTTCTTCTTTTTTCCCTTTAACTTTTTCTAAAACCTCTTGAAGATGTCTTGGGTGAACTTCTTGCCCCCATCTAACAGCATATCCTAAATTATATACAAATTCTTTAAATTTCTCTAATTTTTCATCATGTGGATTCTCATGAACTCTATACACAAATGGCAAATGAGTCCAGAACATATGCTCAGCAACAGTTTCATTGCATATTAACATAAACTCCTCAATTATTTTATTTGCTATGGCTCTTTCATATGGCTTAATATCAATTGGCTTCCCTAACTCATTAAGAATAATTTTACTTTCTTCGAAGTCAAAATCTATTGCGCCTCTTTTATCTCTCTTTTTAGTTAATATAGTACTAAGCTCTTCCATTATTTTAAAGTCTTCATATAGATATTCATACTTGTTAATTAATGCTTCATCACCTTTAAGAATCTTAGTAACATCTGTATAGGTCATTCTTTCATCAGTTTTAATTATACTTTCAACTACTTCATGCCCTAAAACCTTACCGGTGTTATCTATTGTCATTATACAACTTAAAGTTAATCTATCAACCTTAGGATTTAATGAACATATTCCATTTGATAATTGTTTTGGAAGCATTGGAATAACTCTATCAATTAAATAAACCGATGTTCCTCTATTTAAAGCTTCTTTATCTAGTGGATTTTTTTCTCTAACATAATGTGATACATCCGCAATATGAACACCTAATTTATAATTTCCATTAGGTAACTTTTCTATTGATACAGCATCATCTAAATCTTTTGCATCTTCTCCATCAATAGTTACCATTCTAACATTTCTTAAATCAACTCTTCTTTTATATTCTTTCGCTTCTATTTCCTCTGAAATATTTTCTGCGAATCTAATCACTTTATCTGGGAACTCTTCTGGAAGCCCATGCTTTTTGATTATAGTTAGTATATCAAGCCCTCTATCTCCCTTTTGCCCAAGAATTTCTACAACTACCCCTTCGGCACTTCTTCTTCTATCAGGCCAGTTAGTAAGCTCTACAATTACTACATCACCATCTTTAGCTCCATTTTTTTCTTTCTTTGATACGAATATATCTCCTGTTAATCTAGCATCCTCTGGAACTACAAAACCAAAGTTTCTACTATCTTCATATACTCCTATAACTTTTTTGTTATTTCTTTTTAAAACTTGAACAACTTCACCTTCTCGTTTTCTACCTACTTTATCTTCTGCAATTACTTGTACAATGACTGTATCTCCATTCATAGCACTGTTTGTAGATGATGCTGGTATGAATACATCCTTTTCCCCTTCTACTTCTGGTATTAAAAAACCAAAGCCTTTAGGATGAGCCTGAAATCTTCCTTTAACGATTCCTAATTTTTCTGGAAGAGCAAATCTATCTTTTTTAGTTCTAACAATTGCCCCTTCCTTTTCCATAGTTTTTAGCGCTTTCTTAAAAGCCTTGTATTCATCTGTTTTTATATCAAATACTGTTACTAATTCACTTATATCCATTGGTCTATATGCTTCTTCTCTCATGAAGTCTATTACCGTTTGTTTAATTCCCATATCTTGTCCTCCATTTAAATATCCTCTACTATATTATAGACATTTAAACTTTTTTTAATCTATTATTTTTTCTACTGAATATTCCAAAATTCATCCTTTATCTCTCCATTTAGTGTTGGAGAAAGGGAATTTAAATCCTTTAATATTCTACTCTTCATATTTTCATTTGCTAGTGTAGGTTTATAATCATTTTTATAATCTACTGAACTTATAGTTGTTGGTATTACTTTATATTGTGTATCAACTAAATTGTCATCCTCAAACTTATACTTCATTTGAATTATAAATGTTCTTTTGTCGCTTGGATTTGAATTTCCTCCAAAGCTAAAATTAGCTAAAGAGTATACAATCATTTTACCATTATAGTTCTCCATACTTTGAATTACATGTGGATGAGAACCTAACACCATATCAGCCCCTGAATCTATGGAAAACCTCGCTAAATTGACTTGGGTTGTATTTGGCTTACTTTCTCTTTCTATTCCCCAGTGAAAGTATGGTATAACAACCTTTGCACCTTTATTTTTCAATTCCTCTATATCACTTTTTATTTTGCTTCTTAATTCTTTTGTATCATTCCATCCTTGATACCCTAAAAATCCAAACTTTATTCCTTTTATCTCTTTTAATACTTTATATCCCTCTCCAAAATAATCCACTTTATTTTCTAAGGCTTGAATTGTATCTTGCATTCCCTGTTTCCCATAGTCATAAATATGATTATTAGAAATTGTTACCCCTTCAACACTTCCCTCTGTTAATATATTTACATACTCCTTAGGACCTTTAAAGTGAAATACTGTACCTTGCCCCTTATCAGCTTTTGTTTGTGATTCTGTAAATGGATTTTCAAGATTTACAATAGTATAATCATCCTGACCAAAAATACCGTTAACATTCTTTAATAATAAAGAATAATCATTTCCCCCAGCCTTTACAGCAGCTGGTAAGCTTGTTGATTGATCAAATTTTGTATCTGTCCCTAATGTACAGTCTCCTGCAGCTGAAATAACTATTTCTGTCTTTTTAACTTCTTTTACAACTGGTTCTTCTTCTCTTTCATCTTCAACATTTATTGATGGCTTCTTTTGCTCTAAAAGCTTATTGACCAAAAAATATCCACTTGTTGTTAATATTATAATTGTAGTTCCCGCTAATACAATCCGTCTTCTGCGTTGTTTAATTTTTTTATTTTTATTCCTCTCTACTCTATTACCCACTTTAACATACCCTTCTTTTTTTCAAATCTTCTTCCAAAGAAAAAAGACTGCTTACCCTATGCAGTCTCAAACTCTTACTATAGTAAATTTAATGCAATTGTATTAATAGCAAATAAAGCCATTGATATAACTGTAGTTCTAGCTATCATAACTTCTTTTGTTCTTGACTTATTTTTAGCATAGAATGATTCATTCTTGCTACCTTGAATTAACCCACTTAATGCATCTGACTTACTTGGTTGTAAAAATATTGATATTATCACCATTGCTCCAAAAAGTATTTCAGTCGCAAATAAAACATTTTCCATAAGAACACCTCCTGCCACGTTTTACACTTTAAATGACATAAATATTTAATTTTATATTAACATATTACTTCATACCTTACAAGTAAATTGGAAATTTTTCTTCTATTTTATTACAACAATTAGGGATTCTTTTTTCAAAGAATCCCTAAAAAATTATTTTTTAATATTGAAAAACGCTTTAATTCCTCTATATTCAGCTACGTCATCAAGTTCCTCTTCTATTCTTATTAGTTGATTGTACTTAGCAACTCTTTCTGATCTTGCTGGAGCTCCTGTCTTAATTTGCCCAGCATTTACAGCCACAACTAAATCTGCAATGGTTGTATCCTCTGTTTCTCCAGATCTATGTGAAATAACAGCTGTCATACCTGCTCTATTTGCCATTTCAATTGCATTTAAAGTTTCAGTTAGTGTTCCAATTTGATTTAGCTTAATAAGAATTGAGTTAGCAATTCCATTTTCTATACCAGTTGTTAATCTTTCTGTGTTAGTAACAAATAAATCATCCCCAACTAATTGAACTTTTTTACCAAGTCTTTCAGTTAGTAACTTCCATCCATCCCAATCTTCTTCTGCCATACCATCTTCTATTGATATAATTGGATATTTATCAACCCAATCTTCTAAGAAATCAACCATTTCTGCTGCAGTTAATGTTTTTCCTTCGTTTTCTAAAACATATTTACCATCTTTATAATATTCAGAAGATGCTGCATCTATTGCAATGAACATATCTTCTCCAGCTTTATATCCAGCTTTTTCTATAGCTTCAATAATTACTTGAATTGCTTCTACATTAGATTTAAGATTAGGTGCAAATCCACCTTCGTCACCTATTGCAGTTGAATATCCTTTTTCATGTAGTGTTTTCTTTAATGTGTGATACACTTCTGCGCACATTCTTAATGCATCACTAAAGCTTTCTGCACCTACTGGCATTACCATAAATTCTTGTAAATCTACTGAATTATCTGCATGTGATCCCCCATTAATAATATTCATCATTGGAACTGGTAATACTTTAGCATTTACCCCACCAACATATTGATATAGTGGAATACCTAAGTAATTAGCTGCAGCTTGTGCTACTGCTAATGACACACCTAAAATAGCATTTGCTCCTAACTTTCCTTTATTGTCTGTTCCATCTAATTCAATTAATAATTTATCTATATAAGTTTGATCAAAAATATTTAATCCGATTAATTCATCTGCTATTACATCATTAACATTTTCTACAGCTTTTAATACACCTTTTCCCATGTATTGAGACTTATCACCATCTCTTAATTCAACTGCTTCATAAATACCTGTTGATGCTCCAGATGGAACTGCCGCTCTTCCCATTGTACCATCTTCTAAATAAACCTCAACTTCAATAGTTGGAAAACATCTTGAATCTAATATTTGTCTTGCTACTACGTCAACAATTTCCACAAAATTTTTCATCTTTATCCTCCTTTGATTTTTACCAAATTTTATACCTAATATTTACCTTAATAGTATTACTATATTAATTATTAAATATACATTTTATTTTTCACATTTGTTTAAATATCTTTCCAAATTTGTTTCCCAATTCATTCTCTTCTCTTTATCAAATTCATCAATATAATTTAGAAATTGATTTAAATACCCAATTCTTTTTAATCCCTTCATTAAGTGCCTTGGAAAATTAACCCTTCTTTTGTAACACCCTTTAGGATCTATTAGCATAATCTCTTCTTTTTCATTTACCACATATAAATCTTTACATCTCATATCTAATTTAGTAAAGCCTAACCTTTTAAATTCATCTAACATCTTCATAAGATTTAATGTTAATTCCTTACTTAGACCATTTTCTTTTATATATTTATCTAACTGTTTACCAAAAACCATTTCCCTAATTATGTACCTATCTCCAATCCATTTTATCCTTGGAAAATATTTAGACCCTCTAACTTTTTGCAATATCTCAGCTTCTCCTAAATATACTTTATCCTCATAAAAAATTTTTATTAGTAAATCCCCTGGTAGTCTATAAACAACTCCATTGTTTCCCTCACCTAGCAACTCTCCATGTCTAAATAAAATTTCAGTTTTTTCATCTAAAGTAACTGAATAGCAATGAGTCTTTTTCATAACATACCCTCCTACCCCTTGATAGTATTAAAATATGCAATTCAATGAAAAAAGACCTAAGAAATTTTATTTCTTAGGTCCTTTTCTATAATTTAATATTACTCTGATATTAAACATTCTCCAGTCATTTCTGATGGTACTTCTAATCCCATTTCATTTAACATTGTTGGAGCTATATCAGCAAGTTTTCCTGCTTTTAATTCTCTACCATTAACATTGTTACTTACCCATACAAATGGTACTGGTTCAGTTGTGTGAGCTGTAAATGGATTTCCTGTTGAGAAATCAATCATTGTTTCAGCATTACCATGGTCTGCAGTTATAAATACTGTTCCATCCATTTCAAGAACCTTATCTACAACCTTTCCTAAACATGTATCTACTGTTTCAACAGCCTTAACTGCTGCTTCAATTACCCCTGTATGACCAACCATGTCTGGATTAGCATAGTTTAATATTATCATATTATATTTATCTTGATCTAATCTATTAATCAACTCTTCAGTTACTTCAAATGCACTCATTTCAGGCTTTAAATCATAAGTTGCAACTTTTGGTGACGCAACTAATGCTCTATCTTCACCTTCATTTTCTTTTTCTACTCCACCATTGAAGAAGAATGTAACGTGAGCATATTTTTCAGTTTCAGCAATTCTTAATTGACTTAATCCCTTGCTTGAAACATACTCACCTAATGTATTTGTTAAAGTTTGTGGTTTGTTTGCAACATGAACACCTTCTAATGTGCTATCATACTGCGTCATTGTTACAAATGTTAAATTTAATGTTTCTCTCTTAAATCCATCAAATTGCTTATCATTAATAGCTCTTGTTATTTCTCTAGCTCTATCTGGTCTAAAGTTAAAGAATATAACTGAATCTCCATTTTCAATCTTAGCTGTTGGATTATCACCATTCATTATTACTGTTGGTAATACGAACTCATCTGTCTTATTATCATGATATGATTTATCTATTGCTTCAATAGCGGATGTTGCAGTTTCACCTTGACCAAGCACTAATGCATTGTATGCAAGTTCAACTCTCTCCCATCTATTATCTCTATCCATTGCATAGTATCTTCCTGAAATTGTAGCTAACTTACCAACTCCAACTTCTGCCATCATTGCTTCAGTTTTTTCTATGAACTCTTTTCCTGATGATGGAGCAACGTCTCTTCCGTCCATGAATGCATGAACGTATACTTTTTCTAATCCGTTTCTCTTAGCTAATTCTAATAATCCTTTTAAGTGATCTATATGTGAATGAACTCCCCCATCTGATAATAGACCCATTAAGTGTAATGCTTTGTTGCTTTTCTTTGCACTTTCTACTGCTAAAAGTAAAGCTTCATTTTTAAAGAAATCTCCATCTTGAATAGCTTTTGTTATTCTAGTTAATTCTTGATATACGATTCTTCCAGCACCTATATTTAAATGTCCAACTTCTGAATTACCCATTTGTCCTTCTGGTAATCCAACGCTCATACCACTTGCTTGAAGTTCTGTATGAGGATATTCTTTCACTAATCTATCGTAATTTGGTTTCTTTGCTGCTTCAACAGCATTTCCATCTGATTTTGGAGCAATTCCAAAACCATCTAATATCATTAACATAACAGGTTTCTTTGACATGTTCTTACCTCCACTTTATATCACATATAATAACATATTATTATATTCTTTATTCTTCGCTTATATTATACAATAATAAGCCAGTTTGAACAACAACGCTTATGTAAAGTAAACATTTCCATTAAAAATTTTTTGATAATTCTTATTTTTTCCATTATTTAAGCATGTCCATTTTAATTAAAGAATGAAATAACTCTCAAGGAATTCCTTGAGAGTTAATTATAAATAGCTAACTCTTAGAAGTTAACGATTTGTGCAAAATCAGTAGCAACTAGTGATGCTCCTCCAACTAAAGCACCATCGATATCTGACATATCCATTTGTCCTTTAATTGTGTTTGGCTTAACTGATCCACCGTATTGGATTCTTACTTTGTTAGCAACTTCTTGACCAAACATTTCAGCTAAGATTCCTCTTATTGCTTTAATTGTTTCGTTAGCTTGCTCATCTGTAGCAGTCTTTCCTGTTCCAATAGCCCAGATTGGTTCGTAAGCTATTACAACTTTTTCTGCTAAATCAGCTGATAAACCTTCTAAGTCAGCCTTAATTTGAGCTCCTACAACTTCGTTAGTAGTTCCGTTTTCTCTTTGCTCTAAAGATTCTCCACAGCAAAGGATTGGAGTCATGTTATGTGCAAATGCAGCCTTAACCTTCTTGTTTAGTGCTTCATCAGTTTCGTTGAAGTATTCTCTTCTTTCACTATGTCCTAAAACAACATAGCTAACTCCCATAGCCTCTAACATTCCTGGAGCAACTTCTCCTGTGAAAGCTCCCTTTTCTTCAAAGTGCATGTTTTGTGCAGCTATTTTAATGTTTGATCCAGCAGCAGCCTTTAATGCAGCATCTAAGCATACAAAAGTTGGGCATATTACTACATCACAAGTAGCTTCTTTAACTAACTCTTTTAATTCATTTATAACTTTAACAGCCTCTTCTGGAGTGTAATGCATCTTCCAGTTTCCAGCGATAATTGCTTTTCTCATTCTATTCACCTCATAAAATTAGTTAAGAGAGAATATGTAAGATTTAGATAAAGGCTTTAAACCTCCACTTCAATCTTACTTCTTATCTCTTATTATTATATATTAACTATTATTTATCGTTTAATGCAGCGATTCCTGGTAATACTTTACCTTCTAAGAATTCTAATGATGCTCCTCCACCTGTTGAGATGTGAGTCATCTTATCTCCAAATCCTAAGATATTAACAGCTGCAGCTGAGTCTCCTCCTCCGATAACTGTTGTAGCGTCTGCATCAGCCATAGCCTTAGCAACTGCAATAGTTCCCTTATTGAAGTTTTCGAATTCGAATACTCCCATTGGTCCATTCCAGATAACAGTCTTAGCATCTCTAACAGCATCTGCATAAAGAGTTTCTGTCTTTGGTCCAATATCTAATCCCATAAATCCATCTTCGATGTTTTGGTCTTCTGTAACCTTAGCTTCTACATCTTTGAATTCTGCAGAAATTCTGTGGTCTACTGGTAAAAGGAACTTAACTCCCTTTTCTTCAGCCTTCTTAACCATTTCTAAAGCATATTCTAATCTATCTTCTTCTACTAATGAGCTTCCGATTTTGTATCCTTGTGCTTTTAAGAATGTATAAGCCATTCCTCCACCAATGATTATAGTATCAACTTTATCTAAAAGATTGTTGATAACAGCAATCTTATCTGAAACCTTAGCTCCACCTAAGATAGCAACGAATGGTCTAACTGGTGCATTAACTGCTTCTCCTAAGAACTTTAATTCTTTTTGAATTAAGTATCCACATACAGCAGTATCTACAAACTTAGTAACTCCTTCAGTTGATGAGTGAGCTCTGTGTGCAGTTCCGAAAGCATCATTTACATAAACATCACAAAGACTAGCTAATTCTTTAGATAAGTCTTCTCCGTTCTTACTTTCTTCTTTTCTGCATCTTGTATTTTCAAGTAATACAACATCTCCGTTGTTCATTTCAGCAACAGCTTTCTTAGCGTTGTCTCCAACCACTTCTTCATCTCTTGCAAAAACAACTTCTTTTCCTAACATTTCGCTTAATCTTGCAGCAACTGGTGCTAAAGATTTAGAAGCATCTTTTCCTAAGTGTGAGCAAAGAATAACCTTAGCTCCATTTTCTACTAAATATTTAATAGTTGGAAGTGCTCCATTTAATCTATTTTCGTCAGTTATAACTCCATCTTTTAAAGGTACATTGAAGTCACATCTTACTAATACTCTTTTACCTTCAACTTGAATGTCTTCAATTGTTTTCTTATTAAAGTTCATTTCCTTCACCTCTTAAATTTATTTTATTAATATACAACATTTTTAAAAAAGTCTGGCCTTATAGCCCTAAGCACTACAAAACCAGACTTTACTACTGAATTAAACTCTATTTAATTCTATGTCTAAAACTATTAAGCTAATTTAGCAAAGTAGTTTAAAGTTCTTATTAATTGGTTAGTGTATGACATTTCGTTGTCGTACCATGAAGCAACCTTAACTAATTGAGCTCCGTTTACTTCCATAACTCTTGTTTGAGTAGCATCGAATAATGAACCGAAAGTAATTCCGATTATATCTCCTGATACTAATTCTTCTTCAGTGTATCCGAATGATTCGTTAGCAGCAGCTTTCATAGCAGCGTTAACTTCATCAACAGTTACGTTCTTTCCTAAGTTACATACTAATTCAGTTAATGAACCAGTTATAACTGGAACTCTTTGAGCTCCTCCATCTAACTTACCTTTTAATTCTGGAATAACTAATCCGATTGCTTTTGCAGCTCCAGTTGAGTTTGGAACTATGTTAGCAGCAGCAGCTCTAGCTCTTCTTAAGTCACCCTTAGCGTGAGGACCATCTAATGTATTTTGGTCATTAGTGTAAGCATGGATAGTAGTCATGAATCCTTTTTCGATTCCGAACTTATCGTTTAATACTTTAGCCATTGGAGCTAAACAGTTTGTAGTACATGAAGCACCTGAAATAACTGTTTCTGATCCATCTAATATTTCTTGGTTAGTGTTGAAAACAACTGTCTTAATATCTCCAGTTGCAGGAGCTGATATAACAACCTTCTTAGCTCCAGCTTGTAAGTGTAATCCAGCCTTTTCTTGTGATGTGAAGAATCCAGTACACTCTAAAACGATGTCTACTCCTAAATCTCCCCATGGTAAATCAGCAGGGTTTCTTTCAGCTGTAACTTTGATTTCCTTACCGTTAACAACGAAAGCACCTTCTTTAACTTCGATTTCTCCATCGAATCTTCCTTGTGCTGAATCATATTTGAATAAATGTGCTAAAGTCTTAGCATCTGTTAAATCGTTGATTGCAACAACCTCTAATTCAGGATTGTTAATCATTAATCTTAATGCTAATCTTCCTATTCTTCCAAAACCATTAATAGCTACCTTTTTCATGTAACTTACCTCCTAAAAATGTTTTTTATAAAATAAATTTTTTATAAACTAATTAATTTTGTTACTCAATATTTCATACATTAATCTTGCAGCAGCCTCATCAGTGACAAGTACTCCTGTTTCATCATTTAATTGAGTTGAAATAATAGAGTCTACTTTATTTTTCCCACCAGCTACAGCAATATGCGTACTATTTTTTCTTGCATTATAAATATGTAATCCAAGATTGTTAGTTTCTTCTATTAGCCTTGAATTTTTATCAAAGTAACATCCAAAAGCTTCTCCTATTGCTCCTAAATTTTGTAGCCTTTCAATATGCTCTTCTGAAACGCCTCTTTTGTTGGCCATTTCAATAGCATTTCCTATTCCATAAAGCATTATGTCTGCCTTATGTATATTTTCAATCACTTCTTTTATTGCCTGCTCCTTAGATAAAGTATCTAACAACTCTAAACTTAAGTTTTCAGGAATATGAAGCATTCTGTATGAGCCATTTAACTTTTTTGCTAAAGTTGCTGCTAGGGTGTTTGCTTGTGTTTCAACTTTTCTCCCCATGCCTCCTCTAGCTGGTAGAACTAATACATTAGATATATTGTTTACCTTTGGAAACTCTTCTACTACTGCTTTAATGGTACCTCCACCTGTTAACGCAATAATATTATTGTCTTTAATTAAATCCTTTAGATAATTAGAGCACGCTTTTCCTAAGTCTTTTAATATTGTGTTATTTTCTTCCACATCACCAGGAACAATTATTACTTTTTTAACATTTAGTAATTCTTTTAATGATTCCTCAACCTCTGAAAGTCCTTTTATTTCATGAATAAATTCCTTTAATTCATTAACAACTTCTTCACCTTGAGGGGTAACACTCATTCCTGCTGTATTAATATTTATTAGTCCTTGTGAATTTAAAAAGTTAATCTCTGTTCTTACAATTCTTTCCCCTAAGCTAAGTTGATTTGCTAAAATCCTTCTTCCTATAGGTTGATTGTAATAAATAGTCCTAAGTACATTGTATCGTTTATCGAGTAATTCTACAAGTTCAGGAACTATTTTCTTTTGTAGTCGTAATATTTCCTGCAACTCCAACACTCCTTTGGTCGAAAAACGTCCCACTAACTTTTTATGTGTCCCACAGGTATTATTATAAAACACCTTTCCAAATTTTAAAAGAGTTAATTTTAATTTTTTCAATTTTTTTCTCTTAAAACAATTTTTATTTCACTTTATTTTTTTATTTTTTATAGTTACATACATATTTTGTTACACTTAATTCAAATATATTCACACACTTTTATCTTGATATTCCTTAGGCTGAGGCTTCTTCATAATATGGTTACTGCAACTTCAGAATATAAACTGAAAAAGAGATTACTATTTCAGTAATCTCTTGAAAATTATTCACACGCAAAGAATATTCCCGAAACATGATTTCCAGCATGTATTCCAACTGAACATCCAACTTCTGCTTCTATGTATTCAATATTATTTTCTTCTAAATATTCTTTAATTGGAGCAACAACTTCATTAGCATCTAAGTTGGCCACTATTACTGGTAGCCCTTCTTTGTATCCAAAGCTTTCTAAGTCTTTTAAAATTCTTTTGCTAGCTTTCTTACCGCCTCTTACCTTGTCCTTAACAGCCATAACTCCATCTTTTACTTCTAAAATAAGTCTTATTCCTAACACTCCTGTTATTACACTTACAGCCTTAGGTATTCTTCCACCTTTAACTAAGTTATCTAAACATTCAAAGCTCAATGAACTCATAACCTTACCTTTAAATTCTTCTATTTCTTTTGCAATATCTGCAATTGGCATTCCAGAATCTCTAAGTTTTGTAGCTTGAATAATTATTAACCCTAATCCAAATGTTATAGTTTGTGAATCTATTACATAAATATCATCACTTCCTATCATTTCTTTAGCAAGACATGCTGAATTGTACGTACCACTCATCCCAGAAGACATTGATATATTTAATATTTTGTACCCTTCACTAAGATACTTTTCAAACACGTCAACAAATCTATTTGGAGTTATTTGTGCCGTTGTTGGGAATACATCTCCAGCTTCTATTCTTCTGAAAACTTCTGGTAATTTTATCTCTACTCCATCTAAATAACTCTCTTCTCCAAAGTTAATTAAAACCGGAAGAACCTCAATATCTAACTTCTCTACTAATTCTTTAGGTAAATCAATTGTACTATCTGTAATAATTTTTATCTTTTCCATCCCTAAAATGCCTCCGTTTATTTCATATTTGGAAATCCAATTTGACGTAATCCTTCGTAAACCACTATTGCTACTGTGTTTGATAAATTTAAGCTTCTAGCGCTAGTTTGAATCATAGGTACTCTTATCCCATTATGTGCCTCATGAACCTCTTGTGGTACTCCTGATGACTCTCTACCAAACATTATGAAATCACCTTCTTTAAAAGTAACTTCATCATAATGATCTCCACCATGGGTTGTTCCTAAATAAATTTTCTTATCCCCATATTTTTTTATAAAATCTTCATAACTTTCATGCACTTCTAAATCAAGATCTTTCCAATAATCTAATCCCGCTCTTCTTAATTGCTTTTCATTAATATCAAACCCTAATGGTTTTATTAAATGCAATTTTGAATCCGTTAATACGCAAGTTCTTGCTATATTTCCAGTATTTTGTGGGATTTCTGGTTGATATAAAACTATATTAAAATTCATAATTAATTCCTCCATGATTAACGTATTAAACGTAAAATAAGATGAACGTTGGTTCATCTTAAAATCATAATTCTATTATTAAAATGATACTACACTAAACTTTATTAGTCAAAGTTTTTTTAAACTATAACAATCCCTTATATAGACTACTCTTTTGATTATAGTTGGGTGAAAGATATCTAATAAATACCTATAATTAATTTAATATATATTTTTCCAAAGCTTTAGCGACTCCATCATTATCATTTGTATCTGTTATATACTGTGCCTTTTCCTTTAATTGGTCTATACCATTCTTCATAGCTACACCAATTCCAGCAACTTCTATCATTGAAATATCATTTTCATTATCACCAATACAAATGATTTCCTCCATTTTTATATTATATTTTTGGGCTAGAACTTTTACAGCATTTCCTTTTGAAACACCTACACTATTTATTTCTAAACTTCTTCTTCCACCAACAAATGCCACCAATTCTGGAATTTTCTCAACTTCTTCTCTAAATCTGCCTAACTTTTTATTATTAAAAGAAAATAATATGCATTTTAGAATTTGACCTTCATAGTCTCTTATCATTTTCAGACACTCACTTTTTTTTAATTTTAATTCCAGTTTTGTTTTATATTTTGGATGTTCTACCCATCCCATAACCCTTTTACCTGCAAGATAACTTATGTAACTATTTGCTATTATTGTATCAGATGTATGGAAATGAGCTATAATATTATACTTTTTTATTAACTTTAATAACTTTTCACAACTTTTGCAACTTAAGGGTGACTTATATATCACCTCTTCTTTTATATGCTCTCTTACTTCTGCTCCATTAGCTGATATAACAGGTGTGTTTACTCCTATTAAATTTGAATAATAAGATGCATTACTAAATAATCTACCTGTTGTTACAACAATTTTAACTCCCTTTTCACTACATTTCTTAATCACATGTAATGTTCTTTTAGATATTTTTTTTGTACTACCCAACATTGTTCCATCCATATCAATACAAACCATTTTATATTTCATAAATTCACCCTCTTTACAAATTTCATTTTTAATCTATACATTTTAAGTATACTTTTATTTATTAAATTTCATCATAAATTATTAATCATCACTTTATATCTAAAAAAACTCCTAAATAGAATATAAGGTTTAGTACTATTTGATTATACTTTTAACCTTATATTCTATATTAAGGAGTTTTTTATTCAACCGGTGCTTCTGGTGCTGGTTGTGGTACAGGAACCTTTTTAGTCCCTTTTTTTATAACTGTATCAGTTGTCTTGTAAGTATCTTTAGCAATATGCTCCCTTGATATTTCCTTACCATTCTCATATGTGATTTGATATGAATTAACAACATAGCCAGTCATACCTTTACTTTGTGTAACTGTCTTCCCCTCTTCTAAGTTAGGGTCATTAACAGTCTTAACGGGCGCTTCGATTGTTTTTACTATTTCATTTTGCATTTCATATGTTTTATTACCTTTTTCTTCAAGGTTACCGTAAATATTGAATATTACCTCATTGTTTACTACTTTACCTTCAATATATATAGGTGAATTATATGTGTTTTTAAATTTATAGTCTATATATCCCCATGCAATTGTTGCATCCAATCCTGGTTCTGAATAACCAACAGTCATAGAGTGATTTCTTCTTTCAACACTTCTTATATTTGCCCTCATTACTGCTCTATATAATGTTGTAGATACTTGACATATACCACCACCAATATCTGTTTCAACCTTTCCGTTTACATAAACATTAGCTTCTTTATATTTGCTTTTATCTCTTTGTGATGCTTCTGAAAAACTAAAGACATCTCCTGGCATTAACAATGTTCCGTTTGCAAACCCTGCAGCAACTGCTACATTTGTTTTTCTATCAGCTGTTGAACTAGCAACACTAGTTTTATGATTACCTAAAACACCATTAATTTTATTTAAATCACTTTGTTTAACTCTTGCTTCTGCAACTTCATACTCTAAATTTATATTAGTATCTTCTTCAACTTTTCCATTAATATTACTTTTTAAAGCTTCTGTTAACTTTTCATCATTAATCTTTAACCCATTAGCTTCCGGAGTGATTATTTTATTTCCTGAATTAATAGTTATCTTTGCATCTACAGGTGCAACATTAATTTTTTTCTTAATATCATTTTCTATTGTTTTTAATTCACCTTCATTATAACTAAATGATAACTCTATATTATGCTTATTATTTTTTTTATTACTAATATATGATTTTTGACTAAATACTGAATCATTCTTTCCAAACTCTAATGCTTGATTAACAGCTTTTTCAACATCATATACTGGACTTATTTTTGAGTAAGGAATATCAACCTGATTATCCTCCACAGTAACGACTATTTTTTTATCATTTATTTTATTTACATAATTTTCTGTAATTATTGCAATTGCATCTTCTTTACTTTTATTACTTAAATCAAGACCCGCAACAGTTACTCCTGGATAAATTTTAGTTTGCCATGCTTCTACTTCCTTTTTCACCGAAGTTATATACACCCCAGTAGCAATACCTACAACCATTACAATAGCTAGTCCCATTAAAAGGTACTTTTTATTTTTTTCACAAAAATCTGTAAAGTTTACCTTTTTATTTTTATTATCCATTCTTACTCCTCCTTTCTACTTTTAACTATTAGAATAAATATATAATATCATTTATATTATATATTACTATATAAAAAAATATAAGGGTGATTATTATATTTTACATAATTATTTTTAGAACTTATGTAATTTAATACCAATTTTTATAACTAAAGGAGGTGCTTAAACACCTCCTTAATTCGTCTATATCTTAACCTTAGCTCTTTCTTTAGATGTTTCTCCATCATAATCAAAAGCTTCTATACTTACAGTTGCATTTGCATTATTAGCTATACCTAATTCCTTAATCTTAATAGTAAAAGATGTATCCTCTTTATCCACAGTTCCAATCCAATTTCCATTTATAAACAAATTGTATCCTAACAAATCTACATCAGTATTCTTTTTCCATGAAACTACTAAGTTACCACCTACTTTATTTGCTGATAATCCTTGTACTTTTCTCGGTTGCACTAATAAATCAATACTATTAGGTCCCCAATTAGCATCAAGTGGATTACCTACCCCTTTTACAGTTTCACTTTCACTATACTGCCATATTCTCCACCTTTTCCACCCACCAACATCTGGAGGAAACTTAGGATTAGATGGTACTTTAGTATACATTGCTATCCATAACGGCATTGTTTTTAAAGGCTGTCCCTCTCCTTTAATATTAAAATTGTTATATAGCTCTACAAAGAATACTCCTGTATATAACATTAATCTTCTTCTTGTTTTTTTCTCAAACCTTTTTCTAAACCTTTGAATCCAATCTACTAATGCCTTAGTACTAATAGATTTATCTACTGGAACCTCCACATCAAGAACTGGGAATAAATCTCCATAATCCTTTTCCCCAAATCCCTTTTGCAATATTCCAATGAAATCATCACATTGTCTATCCGCTTCTGTTAAGTCATAGGATGGCACTCCAAAATGATATGCTCCTACCGGAATACCATATTCTCTACTTGATTTAGCAAACTCAAGAAACTTTTTATCCACTCTAAATCTTCCACTACCAGAACCAGATGATCTTAAGTACAAAAAATCTACTGTTTTTGCAATTACATTAAATTGAACATTTTGTGTATATTCATTTATGTCTATGCCAAATAGACTTTGGGCATCTTTATTTTGCATAGTTCCTCCAAAATAATATTCTTATACTATTTATAAGATATTATTTAGAATTAATTGTGTTACTAATTATTTTCTACAATTTCTAATCTTACATAAAAATTAATATCATTTCCATAACACTCCGCCCAAATTTTCCCTCCATGTAACTGTACTATATTTTTTGATATGGCTAGCCCAAGTCCTGATCCACCTGATGTTGCATTTCTTGACTCATCCACTCTATAAAATCTATCAAATATTTTTTCTAACTTATTCGTATCTATATGATCACCCTTGTTTTTTATAGATATAGTTACCTTCCCCTTATTTTCATATAATCCTACCACTACTCTTCCAGGCTTGTAAGAGTACTTTATAGCATTAGTTAGAAGATTCTCGAATACCCTTAACATCTTATTTATATCTACATTAACATTGATTTTTTCTTCTTTTAAAGTACTTATTACTTCCAAATTATTCTCTTCAAACATAGGCGTATATTCATCTACTAATTGTGCTAAAAATTCTACAATATTAACTTTAGTTGGTTCTATTTTAATACCATTGTTATTTAATTTTGTGTATTCAAATAGATCCTCAATTAATAATTTTAATTTTTCAGCTTTATTAAAAGCTATATCAAGATACTGATTCATTTCCTCTTCACTTTTATATCTTCTCTCTTTAATAAGTCCTATATAACCCATAATAGAAGTTAATGGTGTTCTTAAGTCATGAGATACATTTGTAATTAAATCAGCCTTTGTTTTTTCTGCCAATCTTTCTGCCTTTATTCTACTATTTATCTCACTAGCCATATTATTTATATTAATAGCTAAATTACTTATTTCATCCCTTCCTTTTTCCTCTATTTTATGATTTAACTGCCCTTCAGCTATAATATTTAAACCTGATGCAATTTCATCTAAGTAGACCATTTTTTTATTTGTTATTATTAAAAACACTGTTACAAATGCAATTACTGATAAAATCAAAGCCAAAAATGAATTCTCTACCACATATTCAGTTTTAACTAAGTTAGCCCTTGGAATTTCTGAATAAATTAAATAATATCTATTCTCCTCTATTCTAAGTGGATAGATATATACTTTTTCTCTCGGTGTATCATTATAAGTATGGTCTGAATTATTTTTCATTATAGTAAAAATATCAATAGATGTTTCTATTGCATTAGATGTTTTAAATAAAACTTTACCATCTAAGTCTGTAACATATGCTTTTGCGTTTTCACTTACCTCATTTAATACCTTTTTAATGTGCAATTCAACTGATAGTTCACTTTTTGCATTTAACTCACTGTTTAATTGGTTTCCACTATTTAATATATTATCATAGTCATATTCTATTTCATTGTATGTTCTAACATCCTTTAACATCCCGTTTGCTATACCATAAAATGCAAAAGATACCATGAAGCAAACTCCAACAACAGCCATCAATTCAAATCTTATACTTTTCTCAAACTTAATTCTTAAGTATTTCATTAGTTTATTTATTAATCCATAAACTTTAGTTTTCTCAAATCTCACCTTTATTTTACCTATCATCTTAAACCTATTTTTCAATTTTATACCCTACTCCCCAAACAGTTTTTATGAATTTTGGCTTTCTAGGATTTTCTTCAACCTTCTCTCTTATTTTTCTTATATGAACCATAACTGTATTATCTGACTCCATAAATTCTTGATTCCATACACTTTCATATATGTTTTGTATTGAAAAAACTTTCCCTCTATTTTTACATAATAATGCTAATATATCAAATTCAGTTGGAGTTAACTTTACTTCATTTTCTCCTAACTTTATTTCATGAGTTTCACAATTAATTGTAAGATCCTCTATAATAACCACTTCACTTGATTCTTCTGCTAATGCATTATTTTTTGATGCAAATCTATTATATCTTCTAAGTTGTGATTTTACTCTAGCTACCAGTTCTAAAGGATTAAATGGTTTTGTTAAATAATCATCAGCTCCCATATTTAACCCTAATATCTTATCAACATCTTCTGATTTTGCAGATAACATAATTATTGGCATCTCTCTTTCTTCTCTAATTTTCATACATGCCTCTATACCATTTAATCTTGGCATCATTATATCTAATATTACAAGGTCAATTTGCGGATTTTTATTTAATATATCTAAAGCTTCTTCTCCATCTTGTGCTTTTAAAGTATCGTATCCCTCTCCCTTTAAATATATTTCAACTAAATCTCTAATTTCCTTTTCATCATCTACTATTAAGATTGTATCCTTCTCCATAAACAATACTCCTTTTCTAAGCTTTAATTACATTTTAAACCTTTTTTCTTAATATAAAAATACATAACTTCTTAACATTTTCTTAATTAGTATTATATATATTTTTTCAAATAAGTACAAAAATATAAATGAGGTACGATTTTCGCACCTCATTTTCTACCTATCTATTTTCTTTTAATGATGTTTGAATTATTTTATCTAATAACTCTGCAAATTCCATGTTTACACCTGCTACACTTTTAGGGAAAAGACTATTCTTAGTCATTCCTGGTAATGTATTAACCTCTAATAAATATGGAACTCCACCTTCTGCTATTATCATATCTACTCTTGCATAAACTGAACATTTTAAAGCTCTAAATGTTTTAAAAGCCATCTCTTCAACTTCTTTATGAAGGTTTTCTTCTAGTTCAATTACAAACTCATCTGCTCCACCATCCTGATATTTTGATGTAAAATCAAAGAATTCACCCTTTGGTTTTATTGCAACTATAGGATATAGCTTTCCATCAAGTATAGGACATGTTATCTCATCACCTTTAATAAATTTCTCTATCATAACTTCATTGTCCCATTTAAAGCCTTCTTCTACTGCACTTAAAACCTCATCCTCACTTTTAATGATAAAAGTAGCAACACTTGATCCTCCATGAGTTGGTTTTATTACAACAGGATATCCCATTTTATTTATATCATCTAAAGATAATTCTTCAATACTTCTAAGGTTAATCCATGGTGCTGTCCTAACTCCTGCTACCTCAAGCAAGCTTTTTGTCATGTCCTTATCCATACATGCTGCACTACTTAATGGACCACACCCTGAATAAGGTATTCCAAGAGTTTGAAGTACTGATTGTACTGTTCCATCCTCTCCAAATTGCCCATGTAATGCTAATAAAGCAAAATCTAAACCCTTTACCTTTGTTATTATATCTTCTTTTTTATCTATTACAACTGGTACAACATCATACCTTTCCTTGTTAATATTCTCTACAACCGATGCCCCACTTTTTAAAGATATCTCTCTTTCAGAAGATATCCCTCCCATTATAACTCCAATTTTCATTTGATACTCCTCCATACGAATGTTTCTTAAGTTAATTATATCACTTGATTTTATTCTATCAAAGAACCACTAATTAATAAAATACTTAACATACTGGTTTACACTTATTTATCAAGTGATTCTTACATAAATATAGGATACTATTATTTAAATAGTATCCTAATTTTAATTATTCTATTCCGAACTCAGTTTTATATTGAGCTTTTAAATCTTCAATTTCTTTATCTGTAGCTAATTTTATATCATATATACTTTTATTCATCTTCGCCATAGTTTCACTACCAACACTTTGAGTTAAAACTGTTAATGTATATGGTCTATTTGTATAAATAATTCCAGTATCATGAGTATATCCACCATTATTACCAATTTTATGTGCAACTAATTCTTGAGGAACATACTTGTCTAATCTATCGTGAAACACTGTATTTCTCATATGCTCTAATATAACATCATACTGTGGGTTATTACCTTTATTTAAGTATAACCTTTTCATTAAAATCCCTAGTTGTTTTGCATTTATGTAATTACCCCCAGTTTTTCTTGGTATACCAGTTAAACTGTTAACAACTTTTGTAATATCTGTGGATACTCTCTTTAACATTTGAGTTGCTATGTTATCTGAGTGAGTAATTGTAACCTCTATTAATCTACTTACTTTAATAGGTTTATTTAATTCACTACTACCTTGTAATATACCAGTTCCACCTTCATAGTCACTACTTATATATTTTACAGTTTGTTCAGGTGATAACTTTCCACTCGCAATCAAATCTGCCGCTCCTATAACTAAAGGTACTTTAACTGTACTCGCTCCTACAAAATCTTTTGTAGCATTATACTCATACACATTACCACTTACTAAATCCTCATAATATATTCCATAGTTATTATTTGAATTAACTATACTCTCTATAGCTTGTATTATTTTGCCATGCTCCGAATCTAATATAGCATTAACCTTACTATCTAACTCGTCCCTTTTCTCTTTTTTTATTCTAGCTTCTTCATCTAGTCTCTTCTGCTCTTGCATAATTTCTCTTTCCTTAGCATCAGCTCTAAAATCACTTAGCTTTAATGTCCCTATCCCTAGTACAAATACTAGAAATGTTATAAAGATACCTCTTCTTCTCATCATTATTCGTTTACTTCTTTTTTTATTTACTTGCATGTATTTTATGTCCCCCTAACTTAACTTCACTAATATGATAACATCTACAATCTTATTATTCAACAAATCTCGCCATAATATTAAGTGTATTACTATAACCTTTAAAAATATTGTTAATCAAAGCCCTAATGCATTAAATATACTTTATGAAATTATATTTTACCTTTATGAATAAATATCCTAGTATCAGTATACTTTTGGAAATTAATTAATT
Organism: Clostridium sp.; assembly: GCA_051653165.1. Classification (GTDB taxonomy): domain Bacteria; phylum Bacillota; class Clostridia; order Clostridiales; family Clostridiaceae; genus Clostridium. The sequence continues at coordinate 14,536 of JBOFVP010000188.1, read as the reverse complement.
TTACTGTTTATTTTTTCATTGAATAAAGTTATAATAAGGTTTGAGGTAAATTTCATTTAAATACATATTTGAAATATTAATACCCATAAATATTTTTTATAAAACGGAGGTTGCATTATGTTAGTTTCAGCTAAAGAAATGTTAAACAAGGCAAGAGAAGGAAAGTATGCTGTTGGTCAATTCAACATCAACAACTTAGAATGGACAAAAGCTGTTTTATTAACTGCTCAAGAAAACAATTCACCAGTTATCCTTGGAGTATCTGAAGGTGCTGGAAAATACATGGGTGGATACAAGACTATCGTTGGAATGGTTAATGGATTAATAGAAGAATTAAACATCACTGTTCCAGTTGCTCTACACTTAGATCACGGTAGCTACGAAGGAGCTAAACAAGTAATTGAAGCTGGATTCTCTTCAGTTATGTTTGATGGTTCACACTATGCTATAGATGAAAACATTGCTAAGACTAAAGAAATCATTGCTATTGCAGAAGCAAAAGGTCTTTCTGTAGAAGCAGAAGTTGGTTCAATCGGTGGAGAAGAAGACGGTGTTGTAGGAACTGGAGAAATTGCAGATCCTCAAGAATGTAAGCAAATTGCTGATTTAGGAGTTACTATGTTAGCTGCTGGTATCGGAAACATCCACGGAAAGTACCCAGAAAACTGGGCTGGATTAAATATGGATGCATTAGCTGCTATTAAAAATGCAGTTGGAGATATGCCATTAGTATTACACGGTGGAACTGGAATTCCTGCTGAAATGATTCAACAAGCTATTTCATTAGGAGTTGCTAAAATCAACGTTAACACTGAATGTCAATTATCATTTGCAGAAGCTACTAGAAAGTATATCGAAGCTGGTAAGGACTTATCTGGAAAAGGATTTGACCCAAGAAAATTACTTGCTCCTGGATACGAAGCTATCAAAGCTACTGTTAAAGAAAAAATGGAACTTTTCGGTTCAGTAAACAAGGCTTAATTTAAAGCTTAAAATAAAAAAAGTTAAAACTTTACAGTTTTAACTTTTTTTATTTTCCCATTTGCAAATTGTGCTTAATGGACATTCTCCACATTTAGGTCTTTGTGATGAACAACATCTTCTTCCATGAAAAATTAATAAATGGTGTGTATCACTCCATTCTTTTTTAGGAAGTTCTTTTTGAAGTTGTTTTTCTACTTCTAAAACATTTTCTGAATTAGCTAATCCCAATCTATTAGCTACTCTAAAAACATGAGTATCAACAGCAATAGATGGAACTCCAAAAGCATTTGATAAAACTACGTTAGCGGTTTTTCTACCAGCACCTGCTAATGAAGTTATTCCTTCCATTGTATTAGGAACTTCTCCATTAAAGTTTTGCTTAAGTTGTTGGCACATTAAAACTAAATTTTTTGCTTTGTTTCTATATAATCCTATTTGCTTTATCTTTTCTTCAAGTTCCTCATTATTTAACTTTGAAAATCCTTCTAAATCTGGATACTCTTTAAACAATTTATCCGTTACTTCATTAACCTTCTTATCAGTAGTTTGTGCTGATAAAATTGTTGCAACTAATAATTGAAAAGCATTATTATGATTTAATTCACACTCGGCATCAGGATAAGTTTCTTTTAAGATTTCTAATATCTTTTTTGTCCTTTGTTTCATTACTTATAAACACCTCTGTAATTTTCTGGCAATAGATTGGCAATTGATTTCATTATCATATTCATGCATAATTCATCATATTGATGTTTCTCTTGCTCTTTAGATTTTTTAGGTAATTCAACGCACTCTCCAAACTTAATATCTACATCTGTTTCAACCCATTTTTCACTACCCATATTACCATCATCAGAAATAGGAAGTAACTTATCTGTATTAGTAAGTCCAATTGGTATTATTTTTGCTTTAGTTAATCTTGCAATTAATAATATACCTTTTTTCCCTTCAATCATTGCCCCAGTCCTACTTCTTGTCCCCTCTGGAAATATTATAAGATTTTCTCCACCTTTAACTAATTTAACAATATTAGTTAAAGCTTCTTTATCAGCACTATTAGGTTTTATAGGTATGTTTTTAACCATTTTAGTTCCTATATTTGTAACTGGATCATCTGTCAGCTTTACCCCTGCCACAAAAGTAGGATCAAAATCTCTTTTTAATATTTTATTTAAAACTAATCCATCCGCATTACTCAAATGATTACATATAAATATTATTGGTCCATCTATATCTTTTATCTTTTCATAGCCTTCTATTCTTAAATTTGCATATTTTCTCAAATAATTATTTGTTATTTTTTTTACTACACTAACTAAAAAACTCTCTGGTAACATTGCTATTATCTTAGCTGTAATCGGTGATAACATCTTTCCTTCCCCCTTTATACCTATATAATTTATTATAAATCACCCTTATTTAAAAGTCTATTTTTATAATCATTAACATAAGGAGAATCACTTCTAATACCCTCTATATCTTCTTTTAAATAGTTATGTTTACTAATAAGTGCATTTCTAATTAAGATGTTCTTTCCTCTCCATCCACAGGATGTTATCTTATAGAACTCCTTAAACTTTTGGTTATCCATTTTAATTATTTCATCTATATTAACATTCTTCATAAAGTTATATGGTTCAAAATCACTTAACAATGACACTTTAACCCCTTTATTACGCTTACAATATATTTGGCAAGTATCACACCCAAATAATCTTCCATTTAAAGCTTTCATTTCCCACTCTTTTAACTCTTTTTTCTGAGTTAAATATGATAAACATATATTAGAATTTTTTTGATTTTTGTTAATAGCCTTTGTAGGACAAAAACTATAACATTCCTCACACTCTCCACATTCATTAAAGTTAATAATTTCTTTATAAGAAGTTCTATCATCATCATAAATTTCTAAGTCAGTTATTATTTCTCCTAAAAAAACCAATGATCCATAATCTTTAGTAATAAGTAAATTGTTCTTTCCAATAAAGCCAACCCCGCTTATTGCTGCAATATATCTTTCTGGCAAAGTATTACTGTCTACTAAATAGATTGCTTTTCCCCCTAATCCTTCTATAAATTCACATATCTTTTTTAAATATTCACCAACAACCTTATGATAGTCCATCCCCATTGTATATAAAGAAAATCCAGACTTATTACTAATTACTTCATGGGAATAAGGGAAAGCTATAGATATTATAGTCTTTCCCTCTTCTAAATATATATTTGGATTAATTCTTTTCTCTATATCTTTTTCTTCAAATTCATTTTCTAAGTTTTTTTCTTTTCTCTCAACATAGAACTCTCTTAGCTCATTAAATTTTCTACACTTTATAAATCCTATATTGTTTAATCCTAATTGAGAGCAGTAAGCTCTAATTTTATCCTTCAACTAATTCCCACTCTTTCTTTATCTAAATTACCATATCATTATATATTCTTATAACTTTCCCATTCTTATCTTTAATTTCTATAATAGAACCATTTGGCCTTACTAAATTTTTTGCCGGAAGCCCTACACAGGTTGTATTTGTTGGAACATCTTTAACAACAACTGAATTGGCTCCTATTTTAGCTCCCTCACCAATTGTAATTGGACCTAAAACCTTAGCACCTGCCCCTATTATAACATTATTTTCGATTGTAGGGTGTCTCTTACCTTTATCTTTTCCAGTTCCACCTAAAGTAACTCCATGATACAACATTACATTGTCTCCAATTTCAGTAGTTTCTCCTATAACTACACCCATACCATGATCTATAAATAACCCTCTTCCTATGGTTGCTCCTGGATGAATTTCTATTCCTGTAAAAAATCTTGCAAGTTGAGATATTAATCTAGCTATAAAAAAAATATTATGATTATATAGAAAGTGTGCAATTCTATAAGCAATCATTGCATGAATCGTAGGATATAAAAGGAAAACTTCTAGCTTACTTTTAGCTGCTGGATCATTATCTATTACTCTATTTAAATCATATCTTAAATTATTAAACACAGCTCTCTCTCCTTTTTATGAATAATCACCTAGTTTTCTTTTTATTAATCATATAATCCCATTGATATATACTTTTCTCCACCATCAGGTGCTACTACTAATACTTTTTTACCTTTACCTAATTTTTTTGCAACCTGTAATGCTGCATAAATAGCTGCTCCAGATGATATTCCAACAAGAACTCCTTCTTTAGCCCCAAATTCTTTAGCTGTTTTAAAAGCATCCTCGTCAGTTACTTGAATCACTTCATCCACATACTCTTTCGAATAGTTATCAGGTATAAATCCAGCTCCTATTCCTTGAATTTTATGTGGCCCTGCTGTTCCACCACTTAAAACTGGTGATTTAGCTGGTTCAACAGCCACAGTCTTTAAATTAGGTAATTTTTCTTTTAAATTCTTAGAAACTCCTGATATTGTACCACCTGTACCTACACCTGCAACAAAAATATCTAAATCATTTATATCTTCAAAAATTTCATCTGCAGTTGTATCATAATGTTTACTTGGATTTGCATAATTTTCAAATTGTTGTGGTATAAATGCATTTAAATCCTTTGAAAGCTCTATGGCCTTTTCAATAGCCCCTTTCATACCTTTAGCCCCTTCAGTCAATACTAATTCAGCTCCATAAGCCTTTATTAAATCTCTTCTTTCCTTACTCATAGTTTCTGGCATAACAATTATAACCCTATAACCTCTAACAGATCCTAACATAGCAAGTGAAATTCCTGTATTACCACTTGTTGGTTCAACAATTATACTTCCTGGCTTTAATAAACCTTCTTTTTCAGCTCTTTCTATCATTCCTAAAGCTGCTCTACATTTTACGCTTCCTCCTGGATTAAACTTTTCAAGTTTTACATAAACATCTGCATAATCCTCTCCGGCTAACTTATTCACCTTTAAAATTGGTGTTTTTCCTACTAATTGAGTTACTGAATTTACTATCATTTTTAATGCCCCCTTAATTTATATTATTTTTTCATATTTCTTTATCCCTTAAGATGAATCACTTCAATTTCTTATAGTGATTTAATTATCCATAAATTAATTCAAAAATAATCTCCTAAAGAATAAAAAAACTCCCTCTCTATAAAACTATAGAGACGAAGTATTAATTCGCGGTCCCACTCTAATTGGATATAATAATATCCCACCTTAATTCGACACATTATGCCTATCACTATAACGGGTGAACCCGGTGAATCCTACTAATTGACAATACCATCAATTTTCAAATAACAGCTCCAAAGTGCACTTCATTAAAATTGTTGATGAAAAGTTCTCAGCATCCTTTTCTCTCTGTAATCTTCCTTTTAACTACTCTACTTTTTCTACGCTTTTAATTCCTAGTATTTTGCTAAACTTTATACTATTATTATATTCCTTTTACTATTTTTGTCAACACTTTAAGAGGAATATTTTGAAAATTTATTTTTTTATTTTTTAAGCGTAGAGATTAACATTTTTTCTCCACGCCTACTATTTATTGTGATTTTTTATTCTTCTTTTTCCAAGTTGGATATAACTCCTCATCAATAATATCATGTATTAAAACTATACCAACCAAAGTTCCTATTTCATCAATAACTGCAACACTTAATAAATCATACTTAGCAGCTGCCTCAACAACCTCATCAATATCATCATAATGCTTTACTATTGATATATTTTCTTCCATTATTTCTTTTAATTTTATTCTAGAATCATTCTTAATTAGATTTAGTAAAGAAACAACACCCTTTACCTTATCCTCTTCATCTGTAATGTATACACAATGCATTACCTCTTCTTCTAAATCCATCTCTCTTATAATATCTAAGGTTTCTCCAACAGTTATATTTAGATTTAATGATATAAAGTCCTTATTCATTATACTTCCAACAGACTCATCCTCATACTTTAAAAGTTCTTTAACTTCCTCAGCATCCTCAGTCTCTAAATTAACTAGTAATTTTTCTCTTTCCTCATCATCTAGTTCATCTAATATATCTGCAATTTCATCAGTTGCCATATTCTCTAGCAATTCAGCTGCCTTAGCCTCTGATAAATCCATTATTATACTTCCCTTAAACTCAGATTCTATCTCTTCTAAAGTTTCCGCTGCTAAATCCTCATCAAGAGATTCAAATATTTGTTTTCTTGATTTTGCATCTAGCTCTTCTAATATATCTGCAAGGTCAGCTGGGTGTAATGTTGATAATTTTTTATATGGAATATTAATTTGAAGATTATTATTAACCATTTCTAATGATTCTACATCATCCCACATTAATACCTTATCATCATAATCTTTTTTCAATATTTTATATAGTAATTTCCCTATTGATTCAAGTCCCATTCTTCTATATCTAACTGCAGCACCAGTTTCTACTGCTATAACTCTATATTCTCCTGCTATTTCGGCAATTCTCAAATCATTAACTCTAACAACCTGCTTACCATTTATATCTACAATATTTTTATCAAGAAGATGTTCTGAAAGAAGATATGTGAAAGTTCTTGGTAATATCTCTTTTCCACCTCTAGTTTTTACAACAATTCTTCCATCTGATTCAAAAAAATCTATATTTCTAAATTCATAGTGAAAAGTAATTCCATCCTTCTTGAGCTTATATCCAATAATCCTTGGATACCCCTCCTCAGTCGTTACATAAACATCCTTTAATTCTCCAATACTATCATTGAATTCATCATAGATCTTCTTTCCTAGAATACTAATGTATGATATAACATTTAGTCTTTTCATAGTTTTACCCCTCCTAAGGCTATCTTAGAGGAGTATCAACGTAGGCCTCCTCTAAGCTCACAATATTAAATTTAAAATTTCTCTGCAAATGAGGTCCAGCCTCCATTTTATTTCACCACCTGTTTTTTATATCTACTCTAAAAGAAGCAGACCTTCCAAGTCTGCTTCTTTTAAACTTTTATACCTTTATTATATTATATGTATAAAAAAAGGCAACATATAATTTAAATAATTATACTTTTTTATTAAATGTTTTAAATGCTAAACTCATTATGAGAATGAAAATCCCATCTCCTAAGATTGGATATGGAAATAATCGTATTCCCCCTAAATGTATTACATTCTCTACCATAACTAAAAATATTGCTACTAATAGATATATAATTCCTAATCGATTATTATTAGGCTTATCTAATAATAATACATTTAAAATCAATAGCCCACCTAAAACTATTAAGGATATAATGTTTAAATAATTATTATTCTCTAAACTAATTATATATCCATAATTAGGATTTAAACCAACTCTTCCCTTAATTAATGTTATAGCTACCAAATATATAATAGTTAATATACTTCCTACTATATAATTTATCATAAAAGGAACCTTTTCAGGCCTTGAAAATACATAAGTTAAGCATATTATCATTAAAGGTATTGCTAGATGATTTAAGTATACTATCGGTCTTAAATAATAAACAATTCCTCCACTTGGTAAAATACCAAACAAAAACAAAACTATGTATCTAATTAGAAATAGTACTATAACTGTTAACATGTAAGGTTTAATCTTTTTAGGTAATGTTTCTAATCCTTTTTTAAATAACAATGTTAATAAAAAAATTATAAGTAACAAAAAAATAAAATAGGCTAAATTCATAAAATCTCTCCTTAACTCTTGTTGTTACTTATAAATATTATTTTTATATTTAATTTATACCTAAAACTTTAATTCCACCCTTAATACATTTTATATCAAGTGGGAAATCTGGTCCTTTTTCTCCATCTATATCCGTTACTATATCTTCTTTACTTTCTATATGCAATTCATTTGTCTTAAAGTAAATTACTCTATCTGAGTTTAAATGTTCACCTTTCAATACTTTAATAAATAAAGGAATCATTTCAATAATTGGAACTGCCTTAAAAACAATAACATCAAGTAATCCATCACTTACATCAGCTCTTGTTGCTAGCTTGAAATTCCCTGCTGTTTGACCATTAAATATTAATAACAAGTACATTTCTCCATCAAACTGAATTTCTTTTGATTTAAGAGATACCTTTAATTTTCTAAAGTTCGGCAACTCCTCAATTCCCTTTAAATAGTATGCCAATTTTCCTATTGTATTTTTCAAATTAACATCAGTTTTTTGAGAAACATCTGTAAACAACCCTGTACTTGCAACATTAATAAAATATTTTTCATTTATCTTACCAATATCTAAAGATATAGGCACACTTTTTATTATTTTTTCACAAGCTTTCCCTATATTAAAAGGCATGCCTATAAATTTAGCAAAGTCATTAGCTGTTCCAACTGGAAGTATACCAATTGGTATGTTTATATTTTTTTGCTTCATTGCATTTACAACAGAATCCACTGTTCCATCCCCACCTGCAACTAATACATAAGCATAACTACTATCAACATCATTTAAAGATTCAACTAAATCTCTGTCTCTTTGTATTCTATATGGAATTATTTGATACCCTGCTTCTTGATGAATTTTAAAAATTTTATCTAATTCACTTAAAATTGCATTTTCACCTGAATATGGGTTGTATATTAATTTTACCTTTTTCATTTTTTTCCTCCCTGTTAAGTTTCTATATGAATTCTAAATAAATCTTATATTAAAATATATAAATTACAAATATTTATAATAATTTTATAAACTATACTGTAATAGGTATTTAAAATAAAGAATATATATTTTACCTCTAATTGTTATTAAACTTTTCTATAAGTTTATTATTAAGGATTATATCACCTATACTTTTTATTGTCGATAACACATTTACAAATTTTGGAGTTAATTCTTTGATTTATTATTATCCCTTTCCTAATTATACAATATAAATCCTTACTTTTTATGAAATACTTCCTTAAAAATACATTAAGTTTTTAAACTATTCTTAATTCCCTCTTATATTCTAGAAAGTTATATGATATAATTATGCAAGTATTAAACCTAAATTAGGAGTGATTATATGAGAAAAAGTTGTATTCCAAACATTTTTACCTTTATAAATTTAGCATGCGGTATATTATCAATTCTTGCAACATTCGAAGGCAAGGGTGAATTTGTATTATCTGGTTTACTAATTATTATTGCAGGTCTTGTTGATAGATATGATGGAAGAATAGCAAGGTATCTTCAAGTGTCGAGTGAGCTTGGAAAAGAACTAGATTCTTTAGCCGATTTAGTTTCCTTTGGAGTTGCACCTTCTATATTAGTATATAAATTATTTGATTTACAAAATTTAGGTCCAAGCGGTCTAATTGGGATAGCTATATTAATTACCTTCCCAATATGCGGTGCATTTAGATTAGCTAGATATAATACTTCATCTTTTGATGGTGTATTTACTGGAGTTCCTATTACAATTGCAGGTAGCTTCATGGCATTATTTGCTATAATATCAGTTTATGTTGCTATACCTGTTTTAGTACCTTCAGTTTTAATGATATTATTCTCATACTTAATGGTTAGTAATTTTAAGTTAAAAAAAGTTTAATATTGAAATAAAAAACTCAGTTTACGCTGAGTTTTTTACTTTTAATTTTTAAATTCTAATTCTTGTTCAATTTCAGTATCTATTCCCAATTTACTCATATTAGATGCTATAGCTTGATTTTTACTCTTACAATACTTTAAGTATACACCACTAGTCTTACCTAAGGTATTTATTAAAGAATCTATTATTTCACCAACATCATCAACCCTTTTTAATGATTCTTCAACATGACTTTTTTTAACATGAGAAATATTATTTAATTCTGCTGCTGATGCAACTAGCAATCTATATGTCTCCACTGAAGACTTTAACAAATTTGAAATATTAGAAATATCATCATAATTGCTTTTTAAAAGACGATCATAACTCATACATTCCTCACACTAGATACTAATCTCCTCTGATACATAATTTTCATCAATCTCATCATAAACTTTTGATTCATCCATATCCTTATTAACAATATTATTAACCTTATCTTTAATAACCTTCATAGATATAGCTTCATCTTTTCTTTCTAACTCATCCCATTTAATAGTTGTACCTTTATGATTTAAATCAAAGTCTTCTCTTGTTTCTACTTTATAAAAATAATTATTAGGGAAAGCATAATACATAGCTATTCCTCCTACTCTGATTTTAATTTACAATATGGTTTAAAGTATGATCGTGGATATTTACAAAGTGGACATGCTAATGGCACCTCTATCCCCTCATGAATATACCCACAATTCATACATTGCCATAAACTTGGCTTTAATGACTTAAACACACTTTTTGTTTTTACCTTTTCAGCCAACATTGTAAATCTCTCTTTATGTGCTTCTTCAACTTCCTGAAGTTCCTTATAAAAATCAGCAATCTCAACAAAGCCCTCTTCCCTAGCAATTAGCTCAAAATCTTTATATATTTTACTGCTCTCTGCCGCTTCTCCAAGAGCTGCATCTATTAAATTTTCTTCAGTTCCTTTAACCTTATTTAGATATCTTACGTATACTTCTCTTGCGTGTGCAAGCTCATTTCCAGCTGTCTCATCAAAAACATCAGCAATAAATCTATAACCCTCATCCCTTGCTTTATCAGCATATAGGTTATATTTATTTCTTGCCCTAGACTCTCCTGCAAATGTTTTATAAAGATTTTTTTCTGTTTTACTACCCTTTAGGTTCATTTTAATCTCCTAAGTATTATTTATAATATTATAATTATTCATACTTAAGATTTTTTGTTACTCTCTGTAATTGTTATCTTTCCATCTTCATCGCAATTAATTACAAACTCTTTTTCATCCCTACCAGTTGTAATTAATGATACCTTTTTACCCCATAAAGTTTGAATATACTTTAACGTCTCTTTTGCATAAGCTAATTCTAACTCTCTTCCATCAAAAACATGTTCTAGGGTTAATTTATAATCCTTTTTATTTAAATCAACAACTCTAATATATGGTATTCCACCTAATCCTGATGTATTTGCTATATTATCTCTTATCTTTTCCCATCCCTCTTCATCTGCAACCTCTTCAATTACAAAATCAAAACTTCTTCTTCCATACTGGAATAGATTTAATTCTTCACATAACTCCCTAGTTAAATATCTTCTTAAAAATGAGTTATCTCTTTCAAGTGCTCTTACTTCAAAGATTTTTTCTCTTCCATATCTCTTATCCAAATCTTCAAATATTTTAAAACCTACATAATAAGGATTCAATCCACCAACCATTGGAGCTACAACATCATTATGCCTTTTTAAGAACTCATAATGTAACCCTGACTCTAATTTCAACTCCTTTAAGATGGTATAATGCCAGAAACTAGCCCATCCCTCATTCATTGTTTTTGTCTCAATTTGTGGTAGGAAATATTCAGTTTCTCTTTTAACTATTCTTAAAATATTTTTCTCCCAATCTTGTAACAATCCATATTCTATGATAAATCCAATTACATCATCATATGGCTCTAATGGAATCTTATCAACATTTGGTGGCTCAACTTCCTTATATTCGTCTAATATGCTTCTATCTGTTATTGATTTTTTATAATCCGATATTATTCTTTCTTTTAACTCACTTTGAGAAGGTTCTTTTCTTCCAACAACTCTTCCCACTTGATATCTAACAGCATGAGCAGCATCAATAATTCTTTCTACTTTTTCATATCCAATACTCGGAGTATTAATATATCTCCTAACCATTTCAGCATCAAGCTTAAACATTTCTAATGTATTCTTAGCTCTTGTGCCCTCTTTGAACAATCTATTATTTGCAAAAAAATCATTATGGCCATAAACATGTGCCATTGTTAAAATTTGAAGTAATAATGTATTATCCTTCATTAAGTATGCTAAACAAGGATCTGAATTAATAACCATTTCATATGGCAAACCAGTAAGATTTAATGAGTATAAGGTTTTATTCTTTTCATAGGATTTCCCATAGCTCCAATGTGGATATTTAGAAGGCATACCAACGTATGCCTCATATCCTATCATTTCATTGAATCCAACTATTTCAAATTCCTGTGGATAGAAGTTTAGCCCTAACTCTTTAGCCTTATCTTCAATAAGCTCATTCCATTTTTCAATTTCTTTTAATGTATATGATGCCAAACTTTAATCCTCCTTCATTTCATTACTAAGCATTACCTTCAATGCTTCCCATAAATCTTTCTTCTCTTTAACAATAACCGAAACAAAGTTTTTCTCCTTTATTTCTTTATTAAATCTATAATACATAGTTGTTGAATAAGTTGATGGTAATAATTCTGCATATCCAAACATATTTGAAATACTACAAAGTTCTCTAACAGCTTCCATAGCTCTTTCATTATCTTCAGTCCAGTTATCACCGTCACTAGCATAAACAGGATATATATTCCACACCTCTGGTGGGTATTTCTCTTTTATCAAATCTAATGATAACTTTAACCCACTAGATATATAGGTTCCTCCTGATTCTGCCTTATGGAAAAATTCATATTCATCAACCCTTTTCGCTACAGTTGTGTGAGATACAAATTCAAAAGCTATATTATTGTACTTTCTTCTTAAGAATTTAGATAAAACAAAGAAGAAGCTTCTAGCTAAATATTTTTTACTACTATCCATAGAACCAGATACATCCATTATAAATATCATAAGAGCATTACTTTCCCTTTTAGGCTTTTTCTTTACTCTATAATATCTCATATCCTCTTCTCTGAAAGGGAAACGTTCAAGTTTCCCTGAGTTTCCAGCTTCCATTAAAGCTCTCTTTTTCCCTTGCTTTCTGGCAATCTTAGACATAACAGTCTTTTTCTTAGCAAGTCTAGGATTAATACCATGTCTTTGATATCCTCTTTTTCTACCTGCTGATTCAGTTACTATTTCAGAGTATTTTTTCTTATCTAAATTAGGAAGGTCAAGATCTTCTATTAAATAATCCAATAACTCCTCTAAAGTTACCTCTGTTTCATAGATATCTTCCCCTTCATTATTTCCAGCTCCACCCTTACCTTTACCTGGTTGAGGTTTTCCAGAGCCAATTTTATCCCCTCTTTTTTCCTCTCCTGTTCCTGTAGCAACTCCTCTTGAGTTCTTTCCATAAACAAACTGATATTCTTTTATTCCTCTAATTGGAATTTTAAACTTTTTATTTTTACCTTCTCCAATAATGCTTTCTTCAGATAGAATATCTCCTAGATTCTCCTTTATGGATTTTTCTACTAACTGCCTATGCCTTCTTCTATCTTCTATGGATCTATCATGGTCTACAGGAGTTTTCGTGTTATCTCTAAAAATAGCCATTATTTTAATCCTTCCATAGATTATTAGCAGCGTACTTTAAGATAACATCACAGCAATGTAGGCAGTAACCATTATTTTGCATTTCCTCTACCATAGCATTATATTTTTCAGCTTGTTCTTTATCTCTAACTCTTGATTTTGTTATTATTCTTGAAAGATCCTTAACAGATGCCATTAATTTCTTTTCAATAGCTTCCTTTATAGGTTCATAAGATGTATAATCTAACTTTCCACCATTTCTAACTACATAGAACATATAAGATGTAACATCAGCTCTAAATCCTTTGCATGAACTTTCTGAAACACCAATTTGTTCTTCTATACTTCTCATAAACTCTTCATCTGGATTTAACTCTTCTCCAGTTTGAGCATCCTTTATCTTACTCTTATTAACATAAGCTTCAGCATTATCTATATAATTGTTAAATAAGCTTTCTGCTTGCTCTCTAAATGAATGTATAAAAGCCTTAGTAATTTCTTTCTCAAGAACTTTGTTATATTCTTTTCTAATTGTATCTTGTACAAATCCTAAATACTTCTTCTTTTCCTCAGCACCAATATCCATCTCTTTAACTGATCTTATAATAGTTTCCATTATGCTTAATGGATTAATACAGCTATGCTCTGAATTTGAAAGTGCATTATCTATAGCCTTAACTATAAATCTTGTACTAATTCCCTTCATTCCTTCATATGAGCCTGCTTCTTCTCTAAGCTCCATAATATCAAGTCTCTTAGTGCTTCCCTTTTCAACTATCTCTTCACCATTATAAATTTTTAATTTAGTAATTGGATCAACCTTAGCTGATGGAGTTATTCTTGAAAGAATAGCAAACATAGCAGCAATATCAATTGTATGTGGTGCTATATGAGCCTTAAAATTACTCTTCTTTAATATTTTTTGATATATTTTTATTTCTTCATCAAGCTCAAGACAATAAGGCACTTCAATTTTTACAATTCTATCTAATATTGCCTCATTTGTATGATCTGATTTAAACTTATTCCACTCAGCTTCATTAGAGTGAGCTACTATTACACCATCAAAATAAATCATTGATCCTTTACCTGGTGAAGGAACTGATTTCTCTTGAGTTGCAGTAATTATTGTGTGTAAGTATTCAACATCATTTTTGAATACTTCAATAAATTCTACAAGCCCTCTGTTACCAACATTAAATGCTCCATTTAATGAGAATATTCTTGGGTCATCCTCAGCATACATATCCATCTTTGAAATATCAATTGCTCCTGTTAATATAGAAGTATCTTGATTG
>JBOFVP010000187.1:0-32323 GCA_051653165.1 Clostridium sp. | reverse complement strand
ATTAGATAAGAACATTGAAGTTGCTTTATCTTCAAGAAGTTTAGGAATACTTTTAATATTAACATTAACACCAATACCTAGGATTACATAATTAATTTTATCAAGTTCACAATTCATTTCAGTTAATATTCCACAGACTTTTTTTGAGTTTAGGAGTATATCATTTGGCCATTTTATCTTACAAGGGTAGCCAAGTTTAGATAATGTATTGTAAATCGAGGCAGCTGCTATTAATGGAATTTTACCAGCATTAATAGGAGTAGTAGGTGGTTTCAAAATCAATGAAAACCATAAGCCTCCAGTTGGAGATACCCATTCACGTTGAAGTCTTCCTACACCGTTATTCTGAATTTTAGATACTACAACAGTTCCTTCAGGTGAACCTGTGGAAGCTAATTTTTTAGCATGTAGATTTGTGGAGTCTATTTCATCAAAGAAAATAATTTTATTCGAAAAATTAGTACAGGAGAGTAGATTTTTTAATTCTGGTAAAGATAAATCTATAGGTGAAGAGATTAGTTTATATCCTTTATTAGAAACTCCATCAATTATATAGCCATCATTTTTTAAAGACTTAATATGTTTCCATATACAAGAGCGTGTTACACCTAAAATATTACTTATGTCTTCTCCAGAAATATAGCTATTTGTACTTAACAATAAATTTAATATATCTTCTTTCATACATTACCTCACGATTTTAATTTAGTTCATTATAACATAGTTATTAAAGTATTTCTAAGGAATAATAGTATGAATTTGTTATTAACCATTGAAAAAATCTGAAAAAAGTGTAAAATATAATTAATATGTAAATATTATCCTGGGGGGTTGTTTGATGGAGGAAAAAAATATAAAGAAACGTAATAAAAAGAAGAAAATGAGTAATATGAAAAAAGTATTAATAGGAATAGGTGCTTTCTTAGGGGTGATACTAATATTCTTATTAGGTGGGTACATATATTATAAAAATACATTTTATCAAGAAACAAATCCGATAGCTAGTAGTGATGAAGAGGAAAAAATTAATTTTACTGAGGTTGAGGGTATAACAAATGTTTTATTAGTAGGAACTGATGGAAGAACATTAGATGAAAAATCAAGATCAGATTCTATGATAATAGCTAGTATAGATAAGAATAATCAAAATGTTAAATTAGCGTCAATAATGAGAGATACCTTGGTTGATATACCTGGACATGGGCAGCAAAAAATAAATGCAGCATATGCTTTAGGTGGTGTTGAATTATTGATGAAGACTATTCAGCAAAATTTTGGAGTTAAGTTAGATAAATATGTAGCAGTAAACTTCTGGGGATTTGAATCAATAATTGATGAAATTGGAGGACTAGAAGTTGATGTTAAAGATTACGAAATAGGGGAAATAAATAAATTTATAGGAGAAGCTACTGGTGGAGCAACTTCAGATATGATAAAAAAACCAGGAGTACAGAAATTAGACGGACAACAAGCATTATCCTATGCAAGAATTAGAAAAGTTGGTAATGGTGCATATGAAAGAGATGAAAGACAAAGAGAGGTTTTATTTAAAGTAGCTGAAAAGATTAAAAGCGTAAATCCTTTAAGGTGGCCTGGATTAGCAACATCTTTAGCAGGGCATGTAAAAACTAATATTGATATACCACAAGCATTAAATTTAGCTTATACAGTATATAAAATGCCAGTTTTAGAATTTCAACAAATACAAATTCCTCAAAATGAATTATCTTGGGGCGGTTTATATAAAAATAAAGGATGGGTACTTTTAATAGATAAAGAGCAAAATGGAAAAATTTTAAAGGATTTTCTATTTGAAAATAAGCTGCCAGACTCAAAAACATATAATGTAGCAGCATGGAGAAATACATTAGCCAAACTAAAAGATGAGGAAAAGGCTTATAATAAAGAAAATAATATTAATCCAGATGATCATGTTTCAGATGATGACAAAGGTAAACCACAGGATGAAATTCCAAAGCCACCTGTAGTAGAACCAGAGAAACCAGTAACACCACCTGTAGAGCCAGAGAAGCCAAAGGATATTGATGTTACCAAATATATAAGTGTTGGTATGGATATCGAAACTGCAAAAGCAAAGTTAAATGCTGCAGGAATAAAATTTACAATTACTAACCCAAGTGAAGGAACAAAGATTAAAAGTTTCACTCAAAAGATAAAGCCAGGTGGAACAGTAACAATTACTCTACAAAAGGAAGAAACTCCCAAACCTGACCCAGATCCAACACCAAATCCAAACCCAGATCCTGGTGAGGGTGGAGCAGAACCTGAAAAACCAGTTATTAAACCACAATAATAAAAGGGATAAATAACTAGATTTAATTTAAGAAATAAGTTAATATATAATTATATTATAAACTCCTCAATTGATTTGGGGAGTTTTAACATAAAGGAGGGAAAGTTTTGAGTTTTTTATTAGGTATATTTTTAAAAATTCCAGCAGTATTATTAGCATTTACTGTTCAAGGATATGCGAAATCAAAGGTTGCGTATAAATTAGGAGATAAAGCACAGAGGCTACAAGGTAGAATGAATTTGAATCCTATAAATCATATAGATCCAATAGGGATGTTGATGATTATACTTATAGGATTTGGGTGGACAAAACCTTTAGAAATTAATGCAAATTCATTTAAAAGATATTACAAAGATGATTTAAAGGTGAGATTATCAGCACCTATTGCAAATTTTATAACTGCAATGATTTTTGCAATATTATATGGTATTTATATAAAAACAATGGTAGGAGTATTGCCAGAAACATTTTTTTATGTAATAGAAACAATGTTGTATATTATTATAAGTGTTAATGTAAGTTTAGGTATATTTATTTTATTACCGCTTCCAGGATTAGAAGGGTTTTATATTTTTAGAGATTTATCTCCGAAGAAATTCTTTAGTATAGCAGATAGTTTAATACAATATCAATTACCTATTTTAATTGGTGTAGTATTTTTAGGACAATATGTTCTACAATATCCAGTTTCAATTATTATGAAATTAATGATGAATATTTCTTTATTTATAATGGGATTATTCTAATTTAAAAGAGAAAACTCGAAATGAGTTTTCTCTTTTTTAATCTACTTTAATAGGAATTATCTTTAATTCTCTACCATATATTTCATTAAATTTAGTTGATGAACGTAATGCTTGAGTTACTTCTAAGGAAATACAATTATGAGACTTAGGGTAAAGTATAACAGTATTATCTAATATTTCTACATCAATATCAATAATAGCACTTACTAAAGTTCTATCTAATCCTTCTGAGATTCTTAATAACACACCTATCTTTTCTATAATACTAAAATCTAATCTATTAAGTAGATAAGAGAACTGAGGTAATGGTAAAGAGTACCTGTTATTTCTGTGAATTGCAGCTATAGAGGCCGCACTAATAAGTTCTTTATGGCTTAATCCAGCTAACGGTGAATTTAAAATTATATAAAATGAATGTTTATGGTGATTAGTATAATCAATACTTGTACCGCAATCATGTAAAATAGAGGCTGTTTTAATTATATTATTATATTTAGAAATATCTAATCCATGTAAAGGGCTTAGTTTTTCAAACAAACATTTTGTTAGCTTATAAACCTGATAAGCGTGAATTTTATTTAAGTTTAGTGATGAAATTAATCCATCAATACTATAATCAAGAATATCCTTTGTAGCTTTATTATCTGTTAGTATACTTTCTATAATGCCATCTCTTAAACCACGAGATGATATTATAATATTAGTTTCTGATAATTTTTCTATTATACATTTAACAATTAAAGCACCACCAGTAATAATATCTGCTCTATTACATGATAGACCATCAATTTTTTTTCTTTGACGTAAATCTTTAGTTTTAAGCATATTAAATGAGTCGCTGAAGTCCCTATCATCCATTTTGTAATTATGAGTTATATCTAAAAGGTATTTTCTATTAAATCTATTAATTCTTCCCAATGCTCGAAATGTTCCGCCAACACCTATAATAGTATTTGATTTAAGGGTATTAAGCCATGGGTATTCATTTAATAAAGAATATATATATTCTTTTGCATTTAAAATATCTTCTTTTAGTATTCTATCATTTAAACAAAAATTATAACTTATATTAACTGAACCAATCGGTAAATAAGCACTATTAATTATATTACCATTTTCATATTGAATAATATGAGTACTAGAACCTTCTATATCTACTATTAATCCACAATCTAAGTAAATACCACTTTTAACACCTGAAAAAGTTAATAAGATATCTTCATAAGGAGTTAAAAATCTAATTTCTAATGAAAGTTCTTTAAATATTTTCTGAAAAAACTGTTCTTTATTTTTAGCTTGTTGTAGGGAATCATTTGCTACAGCATATATTTTTGTAGCACCACTAACTTCACAAAGAGTTTTGTATGAAGTAAGGGTTGCTATAGTTGATGAAATCTTATCCTCAGAAATACAATCGTTAAGTATTAAGTCCTCACATAATCTAATAGGAGTGTTCAGTTCATCAATGATTTGATAGAAGCCATCAGAGTTAATTTTAGCTAACATAAGTCTTACAGAGTTAGCACCAATATCGATAATTCCAATATAATTCATAATATTACCACCGTTCGTTATTCTATGAGTTTTATAATTTACAAAATTTATAAAGTGTTATAATATATATAATATTATACGAGTGATTTTAATAAAAAACTATAGAAATATTGTTAACATTATAATTTTAAAATATATTTTAATGGGTATAGGTGCAAATATGTTAATAAAACAGGGAATAGTTAAATATATAAAAGATAACTTTGCCATTGAAATTGTTGTAAAAGATATAAAGTATAGATATATAGAGTCAAGCAAAATATATATGGTACCTATATATTTACTTTCAAAGGCAATAAGGTGTAATTTTAAAAGTTACGCTAAAAATATTAATAGTGATTTTACAAATTGTAAATATGAAAAGGTTTGGATTGATGAAAAATGTATAAACTTTAGAATTAATGAAAATGTAGTAAGAAGAAATATAGAGAAAAAAATACTTAAAATAAAAAGTGAAAAAAAGCTTGTTGATGAAATAATTTATATGAATTTTATTGAGGAAAAAAAATTTAAAAGAGTATTTTTTTCAAAGATACAAGGTAGTATTAAGGATATATATGTTAATACTCAATTAGTAAAACAAATAGATAAATATCAACTTATGGATGGAGTTAAAGTTTTAAGCCTTAAAAAGCATAATATGGCTCCATTTTTAATTAATAATAAGAAAACAAGAACACATGATATTTTATTATTTTTACTTAATGTTTTTAATGAAAATATAATTAGCAAGATATATATAATATCATCATTAGAGGATGAAGTATATCAACGTCAAGCGATTGCAGTTTTAAAAGAATGCGGATATAATGAGTTAAAAAATATAAAATTTATAAATATAGATATAAATAAACTAAGAAAAATAAATGATATTTACTTGAAAATAAAGGATATTAGTATAGATAAAGAAGAGAAAATATCTTTTGAACTTATAGATAGGTATATTGAATTATATTTTGATGATGAAAATGATAAAGCAATAAATAATATGGTTGAATTGCTTTATAAAATAACAAAAATTATAGAGCATAAGGATATAAAAGATAAGCTATTTATTAAGTTATATTGCATTATAATAAAAAATACATTAGAATTAGTATAAATGTTTTAGCTAATTATATAAAAAGAGGAGCGTGACAGAATATTTGTTTAATAAAAATGTTTCATACAAAGAGATAATATTATTGGTATTAATAATATTTATAGGTTATAAAGTAGTAGATGATTATAAAAGTATTTTAACAATTATAGATAAATTAATTTCTATTATTTCACCATTTATATATGCATTTGTTATAGCTTATATACTAAATCCAATTGTTAATTTATTTGAGAAAAAAGTTAATTTAAGTAGGGGATTAGCTATTGGTGCAACTTATGCAGTTGTTACTGGGATAATAATAATATTATCAGTATATATAATTCCCAATTTAGTAGATAGCATATATTCATTGATAAAGGAATTTCCAACATATATAACTACTATTGAAGGGTGGATAAACTCTATTTTAACTAATGAAGAAGTTAAAGAGTTGTTAGTGCAATCAGGTACATTACAGCAGTTAACTACTTTAACAACAACAATTGGAAATGTTGTTGTGTCATTATTACAAAATGCTGTTTCATATCTTGTATCATTAACTTCTTATGTTTTAAAATTTATACTGGGATATTTAATTGCAGTATATGTATTAAGTGATAAGGAGAGGTTTGGTGGAGGAGTTAGAACTTTATTATATATAGTTTTAAAGGAAAAGTGGACAGATAGAATAATAGAAGTTGTAAAAGTGTACCATAGTATGATATGCGACTATATAGGGATTAAAATGATTGATTCAGCAATTATAGGTTTGATTGCATTGGTAGGTCTATATATGATGGGAGCCCCTTATGCAACTTTACTTGCATTGATTGTAGCAGTAACTAATATGGTACCATATTTTGGACCGTTAGTAGGAGAAATTATAGGAGCATTTATAGGTTTTTTTGTATCTCCAATGATGGGAATTGGGATATTTCTATTCTTGTTAGCATTGCAACAGTTTGATGCATGGTATTTAGATCCTAAATTAATAGGAAAAAAAGTTGGAGTAAGACCATTTTATATAATTTTTGGTGTAACAATAGGTGGTGGATTGTTTGGTGTTACAGGAATGCTGTTAGGTTCCCCAACAATTGCAACTATAAAGGTACTATATGATAGAATGGTTAATAAATTTAAAAGTGAAAATAAAGAATTGGCAAAAAAAATAGATAGATAAATTAAGGTGGTTATTAATTTGAAAATTGATAATCACCTTTTTATAAGCAATTAATTATAAAAGCGTTAAATTTATAAAAAACTTTAGAAAATATGAGATAATTACTATGAATAGTGATATAATGATAAGGACTATAATAGTAAACGCAAAAAGTAAAACAATATGAGTAGAAAAGAGTGGTACCGTGATTATTAGAGAGAACAACATAAGAGTTTTGGAGTTCATTGATGACGAGATAATTAATCATGATGGTGTTGAGTTTCTTCCAAGAGAGTTAATATTTTTTGATTTAGAACACTATGTATATAAAAAGCCAAAGTGTATTGGTGTTTTTGGAGCGTGTGTATATGATTCGTGTAAAAAAGAATTAAATGTTACACAATATATGATAGAAAATAAGTATGAAGTTGAAGATTTGTTAATTTTAGCTCAAAGTTATTTCCAGTTCCAAAAAGATGATGGGAAAAAGGCAATAGTTACTTTTTCAGGGAATAATGATTTCACAGTTATTAAATACTTATTTGAAAAATATAGAATTAATTATGATTTTAATGAAGAATTCGCTTCTGTTGATATTCAAAAGGAATATGAAAAAGCTAAGGGGACTTCTATAGGTCTTAAAAATTTAGAAAAAGTATTTGAGATTTATAGGGACGGAGAAGTAATAAGTGGGTCAAATTTAGCAAAAACATTTCATAAGGTTTTAAAAGATAAGGACTATATAAAAAGGATGCCTACTGAAAAAGTAGAAAAAATACTCTTGTACAATGAGCAAGATGTAGTTAGTCTATATCATATGTATACTAATTGGAATAAATATATAAAAGATGATGAAATGGAAGATCTTGAAGTTGAGTTAACAGATTTAGAGATTGAGGAAACTGATGATTCAAGTGAAGAAGAAAATCAAATAGTTGAATCCCTTTAAAAGAGGGGACAAAAATGCTCTAGTTTTAAACTAGAGCATTTTTGATTTTATATAGCACCTATTATAAAATTTATTATAAATAATGCTGTTACTATATACATTATTGGGTGCACCTCTTTAGTTTTACCTAAGCATATTTTACTTAAACAATAGAAGAAGAAGCCAATAGCTATTCCATTAGATATACCATAGGATAATGGCATGAAGATTATAATAAAGAATGCTGGCACAGCTATCTCTAAATCTTTCCAATTTATATTACCTATAGATTCCATCATTAGAATACCTACTACAATTAAAGCAGGTGCAGTAGCTGCAGCAGGAACGATTCCTATAAAAGGTGCAATAAAGATGGAAGCTAGGAATAACACTGCAACGGTTACTGATGTTAGACCTGTACGACCTCCTTGTGATATACCAGAAGCACTTTCTACATAGGTAGTTGTATTACTTGTACCAATCAACGCACCGATGGATGTAGCTGTAGCATCAGCGAAAAGCGCTTTTTCTAATTTAGAATCAAAATTATTGCCTTTTTCAAACATTTCTTCATCCTTCTTATCAAAGATACCAGCCTTTCTACCAGTACCAAGAAACGTACCAATAGTATCAAAGGTATCAGATAAAGAAAATGCGAAAATTGTAGTGAATACAATAAATATTTTACTAGAATCGTTAAAGAGTCCAGAAAAATCTAATTGAAATAATGTAGGAGAAATACTTGGTATACTAAATCCAATTTCACTGAAATTAGGTAACTTAGTAACTCCCATAAATAATGCTATGATTGTAGTACTAATGATACCAATTAAAATTGCTGCATTAACCTTTTTAAGTAATAAGATAATAGTTATTATTAAACCAATTAAAGAACATATAGCAATAGGATCTTTAAAAGTTGTTAAGCTTGGTAATATATCGTTAAAGAAAGTAGAATCACCAGCAGAACCAACAGTTGCAGACTTATCACCAGTAAAAGATAAGAAGTGAGCTTGTTTAAGCCCAATGTATGTTATGAATAAACCGATACCGGCAGATATTGAATATTGCAAAGATTCAGGAATTGCTTTAATAATCATCTTTCGTATTTTAGTAACAGTAATAATGATATTAATAATTCCACAAATGAATACCATAGCTAATGCTTCCTGCCAAGTAAAGCCTAATCCTAAAACAACAGTAAAAGTGAAAAAGGCATTTAACCCCATACCAGGAGCTTGTGCAAATGGAACATTTGCTACCAATCCCATAATTAAGGTTCCAATAGCAGCAGCTAGAATCGTAGCTATAAACACTGCTCCTTTATCCATTCCAGCTTGAGACAGTATAATTGGATTTACAAATAAAATATAAGCCATTGTTAAATATGTTGTTATACCTGCTAAAATTTCAGTTTTAACAGAAGTTTTATTTTCTTTAAGTTTAAAGAATTTTTCCATACTAAACCCCTCCAAAAAATCGAATATTACAATGATATTTTATTACAATATTCGTGTAACAATCAATAGTATTAGAAAAAATTAACATAAAGTACAAAATTTAATATAGAAAAATGGCTATAAATAGTGTATATGTAAATAAAATGTTAATTATTATTCGTAGATATTTTTAGTTTATAACCATCACTAGATAGAATTATATCGCCATATGACGATGTACTAAAGGTTTTAATATCTTTATTTTTTAGTTTATCAATGGTTTCTTTATGGGGATGTCCATAAGGGTTATCTTTGCCACAGCTTATGATTGCGATGTTAGGAGAGACGGCTTGTAAGAATTTCGAAGATGTTGAGGATGATGAACCATGATGCCCTATTTTTAATACAGTACTTTTAATATTAGAGTTATTGGCTAGAGAAAGATTTTCCGCATTAGTTTCAGCATCACCAGTTAATAAAAAGGAGATTTCCTTATATGAAATTCTAATTATAGGAGAATAATCATTTAGGTCATTATATTTAGATGATGGTGGTGGAGAAAAAACGGTAACAGATGTATTATCACCTAGATAAATATTATTAGTAGTAGATGAAATTGCATTTATTTTTTTATCCTTTTTCTTCAATGAATAAAGCATTTTCTCGAAACTTTTAGATGATGCACTTATATTAGGGGTATAAAAAGTGCCAAAATCATAAGTATCTATTATTTCACTCATGTTGCCAATATGATCTTCGTGTGGATGTGTAGCAATAATATAATCTAAAAAGTGTATATTTAAATTATTTAAATATGAAAATAAGTTTCTACGCTCTGTTTTAGATCCACTATCTATAAGTAAATTTTTATTATTTACTTGAATTAAAATAGCATCACCTTGACCAATATCGATAAAGTGAACTAGTATTCCTTTATAATTATTAGGAGAACTTGGAGTAATTATAAAGAAAAGAAAAACTAATAAAAAAAATAGGGTAAGAATATATTTGAAAAAAATTTTCATAATGAACCTCCATTAATGATAAATATCAATGTATATAAATAATTATTGACAAATAGAATATTTATATAACAATTGTATATAGTAATTTGCTCAAATTAATTAATTTGTGTTAAAATTGATTAGTACATAATTAAAAATTAATGAGGTGACTTAATTTGAAAATTTTAAAAGGATTATACTATGGTTTTTATATGATAAATATGAGGCTAAAAGGTATTAAATACAATTATATTTTAAAAAGTAAAGGGGAAGCGGAATCTTTTTACTATGCCCAAAAGGTTTTTGAGGATTGGTCAATATTTACTGCTAAAGTGATTGGGATGGATATTGAAACTATTGGAAGAGAGAATATTCCGAATGAGCCATGTGTATTTATGGCAAATCATCAAAGTATACTAGATATACCAATATTAAAATTATCAACACAGAGCACAATGGCTTTTGTAGCAAAGAAAGAGCTATTAAAGATACCTGTTATTGGATATTGGATAAAGAAGTCCTATAGTGTTCCATTAAATAGAGAAAATCCAAGAGAGGCTATTAAAGTTATCACAGAAGGGGTAAAAAATATTAAAAAAGGATATAATATGGCTATTTTCCCAGAGGGAACAAGATCAGAAGATTGCTCTATTGTAGAATTTAAAAAAGGAAGTATGAAATTAGCAACAAAGGCTAAGGTGCCAATAGTACCGATAACAATCGAAGGAACTCGTGCATGCTTTGAAGAAACTAGAAAGTTTTTACCAGGTAAAATTAGAGTGGTAATAGGAAAGCCTATAGAAACAAAAGAATTAACAAAAGAAGAAGAAGCAACATTAAATATATTAGTAAGGCAAAAAGTTGAAGAAGGACTAAAATAAGATGCGAAAGCATCTTTTTTTCTTAACTTACAAACTAAATGTTAAAATTTGAAAAATTTAAAAAATATGATATAATAGTATTTAAAATGAAAAATATTACAAATTTTATATAAATTATCAATGTACCTTGTAGTATTTATAAGATGAGAAGGGGGCAAAAAAATGAAAAAACAATTTTCAATTAGTAATGATAAGGTACTTATCAATTTCACAGCGAAATATTGCAATAATTTCGAAAGTGTATTAGATAGTGAAGGACTTAGAAGAGTGGTAGATATGTATTTAAAGAAAGCTAAGAAAAAAAGTACATTGAGCTTTAGATATGTATCGGAGGCTTTTGCATCAGATGAAGTGTTTTATTTAAGAAAAGAGTTAATTAGAGTTTTTAAATGTTTAACAGTAATGGGAGCAAGTGAATTGATAAATTCTAATGAAACTTATGAAAGATTTTTTTCAAGTAAGGACAACCTAATATATTTCATTGAGGATTTATATTTATATTGGAGAAGATTAGAAAGATATACTATAATTCATGCGAATCCACAGGGGCAAGGACTAGCATCAATGAGTTTTACACAATCTAATACAAACTTTTCAAACTTAATTTTGAAGCTATATAGAAAAATAGAAAAAAATATTTTAGGAGAAAATCCAATGGTGTTTAGACAAATACCTGCGGGAGGAAATGCTGGTATAATAATAAGCAACACAGTATGGCCAATACCAAAAGGATATGAAATTCTAGAAGAAATACCATTTATAGATGCAATATTATTAGAAACACCATTCATAACATATCCAAAAAGAAATACAAGAACAGGTATGTTTAATGAAACACCAAGTAATCCATTAAAATATGCACAAATGAATAAAGAACATTGGTTTTGCTATCCAGCAAAGGTTGGAGATTTACTAGCATATTTATATTTCCATAGAGATTTTATGGAGCATGGTATTACATTGTGTAATTTATTTGAAATGGCTAAAAAGGATGAATGTAGAGGTAGAAAGCCTGATTTAGTATATGTATTTGGTGCTAAGGATGATGGCGAAGAATTAAAAACAGTATTTTATGATGATAAGGAAAATGATATTCTATTAGGGTATGTTAATCATTCAGATAAAATTGATTATTTTGGATATATGAAGAAAATGACGTTAACTCTTCATAATATAGTTATGATTAAAAAGGGATATCTTCCAATACATGGAGCTATGGTAAATGTAGTATTAAAGGATGGAGCAACAGCAAATGTTGTTATCATGGGAGATAGCGGAGCAGGAAAATCAGAAAGTTTAGAAGCTTTCAGAACATTGAGTGAAGAGTATATTTCAAATATGACAATAATATTTGATGATATGGGCACATTTAAAATAATAGATGAGGATATTGTTGGGTATGGGACAGAAATTGGTGCGTTTGTTAGATTAGATGACTTAGATGCAGGATATGCATTCAAGGAAATAGATAGAAGTATATTTATGAATCCTGATAAAATAAATGCAAGATTAGTTATGCCTGTTTCAGCATATAGTGATATTATAAGAGGATATAAAATTGATTTATTCTTATATGCTAATAATTATGATGATGTAAGTGAAGGTGGAAATCATATAGAAATATTTAACAATGTAGATGAAGCTATAAAAGTCTTTAAAGCGGGGGCTAGAATGGCTAAGGGAACAACTTCTGAGAAGGGACTTGTTGAATCATATTTTGCAAATCCATTTGGACCAGCTCAAAAACAAGAAGAGACAGACTTACTAATTGAACAATATTTTAATAAGATGTTTGATGATAAAAAGGTTAAAGTTGGACAAATTAAAACTTGCTTAGGTATAACAGGAGAAGAAAAGGAAGGGCCTAAAAAGGCTGCAATAGAATTATTTGATATAATAAAATCAATAAACTAAGAAAAGATGGCTTTCGCCATCTTTTTTAATCGTTTTTTGAAAACAATTTATCTTTTATAGTTTTTAAAATATTATCAAATTTAATAGATTTAACATCAGGAAATGATTTTATTAATCTAATATGATTTAGCTTCATATCCTTCATTCCTTTAAATTTATTACTTATGTCTTTTGAAGTAGTAGTTGCTTTTTTTTTAGTAGAAGCAATAAAATTAAAGTACATATCTTTAAAACTACCATTTTCATTAAGTTTTGCAAGTAATTTATTAAATTCAATTAATGATAATAGTGTGAAAATAAAATCTGTAATAAAGTAAATTATTACGCAATAAAAGAATATAACGCCTATATCAGATGGAATAGAAGATACTAATTTATCTACAATAGGGTGTATTATTTTTACTACAACAGCTCCAGCAGCTCCCCAAATTAATGAAAAGTGAAGACAAATTCTTCCCTGAAGATTAAATGGATCTTCAGTATAATCCCACCATTTAGATTTAAAAACATTTTCAAGAACAACAGCTGTAATATACTCCAATGCTGAAGTTAATACTGTAGCCCAAATGAATAAAAGTATTAGATTATCTCTATATCCATTTAATAGTAGGACTAAAGATAAAACTCCACATCCATAAATAGGACAAAAAGGTCCATATAGAAATCCTCTATTAACAAAGTATTTTCTATTATAGTATGCATATGCAACTTCAACGCACCATCCAAGGAATGAATAGATGAAGAAGAAAAAAACAATTTGATATAGAGAAAACCCTAAGAATTCTAAGTTAAACATTCTAACCTCCAATAGTAATTATAAAAATAGTATATATTTTTTTTCTTAAGATAATGTGGGGTTAATCTTAAATTTTCTTAAGATTAAAAAGAAAAAGAAACCCCCACTGATTATAGAGGATTTCTAAATAACTTTCAATGATTTTATTATATATATATCAAAGTTAAATAAAGATTTGATTATAATATACAATAATTTAAGTTATATACTAAAGAGTTATATTTCTATCTATAGGTTGAGATAGAGAAATAAATGTATCTGTTCTCTGTATTCCCGGTATGGTATTTATTCTATTCATAAGAATATCTTGTAAATCAGTTATATTCTTACAAACAACTTTTGAAAAAATAGCATAGTTACCAGTTATAAGATGTAATTCAACTACTTCTTTTATTTTTCTCATTTCTTCAAAAACACTTGAGAATGATGATGTCTTGTCTACGTGGATACCAACGAAGCAGCAAACATCATAGCCAAGTTTTGATAAGTTTAAAAGAATTCTAGTTCCTTTTATTATCCCCATATCCTCCATTTTTTTCATTCTTACATGAATTGTACCACCTGAAACATGGCATATTCTTGCAATTTCAAGATAGGGTGTTCTACAATCTTTTATTAATAAATCTAAAATTTGTAAATCTAATTCGTCTAGTTGTAATCCAGGATTAGTAAGCATTAGTAAACCTCCAATAATTATAATAATTACTTTTTAATATTCAGTATAGTAGATTTTCTATTCTGTTGTAATTTATAATTAATCAATAATAATTTTAAATCTACATAATATTCTATCAAAAATATATAAAAAGATAAATAAAAAAATATAAATTTAATAAAATAATATGTAATAAATAATTATACAATAAGAATATAATAATAAAATAAAGAAGTTATTGTAAATTATTTAAGAGATTTTTTAATGCAAAAGATTACTTAATTTACTTGAAAAAATATTAATATTAACTTAATATTAATATAGAACAGTAAGAGGAGGAGAACATAATGGGATTAGTAACTATGCTTTTATATTTAGTTGTAATGTTTGTATTTATTTTTGCAGCATTTACAATACTTAGAAAATACGTATTTTCAAAGGTTCCTGTTAATAAGTTTATACCGTTAGTTGTTGCAATTATTTTATTTGGAGTGCAGCTTTTTGGAGAATTAAACTTTTGGGGGAATGCTATTGTAACTTCAATTGCAGTATTAGCATTTCTTTGGTTCATGGATATTGTACAAACTGGAGGACCAAAAATTAATAAGGAAAAGAAAATTGTTATAAAATCAAAGGCAAAGCCTAACAGAGCTAAAAATCAGAAATAATAAAAAAAGATATCAATTTTTTGATATCTTTTTTATTTACTTAATAAGTTTAAGCATAACTGCAAGCTATTTGCTATCAATAAAAATTGGAGAAGAGTAAGCGATTCTATTATCTTCTTGAGTAATTTTTATTAGGTACCAACTTTCCTCATGGGATTTAATATGTTGATATAAATACTTGATTTTATTTAAATTTATATTGGATATTTTTTTTAAAGTAACTCCACCGTTGGTGATTATTTCTATACCGTTGATCTTATGACTTATATCATCGAGGTATATTGTAAATCTTATATCTCCACCATCAGGAATAATTAATTCACCACCCATAAAAGCAGTATTGATGGTAAAGTACATTTTTAATGTCTTAGATTCAGTAGAGTAAGTTCTTTTACATCTAAAAGCATCAATTAAATTATCAGTATCTAAATCATTACATATAATACAGGTTAAATTATCACCTTGACCAAAGTCGAGCCTATGATTATCTTGACCATTTGCAGCACCTAATCTCCAACCTTTATCCAATAAAAAATAATAATATTTTTCACTTCGTAAATATTTTTTGTGGTAACTACCATTGCAAACCTCAACAGTTGTTATTATTCGATTTAATAGTGGATCATAATCTAAATTCAATACATTTTTGTGTGGGTGATTTAAAATGACCACAGAATCAGGATTATTAAGCATCCAAAGAACTAATAGTTTAAGATCCTTAACAACACCAGTAAAAAAACTATTTGAGTTTATAATGTTAAAATCCCCATAAGGATGAGTTTTTGTTTCAAAGCCTATAAGAGGTAAAAAGTTATCATTTCTTTTAAAAAACCTATCTCTAAGAATGTTTGATATATCCCATTTAGAAAATGAGTTATTTTCAAAGGGAATTTCTCTAGTTAAAAAAGAATTATGATCAGTAATTATTAGAAAATCCAATCCGTTAGATTGGCCGATTTCAAATGCATCATATGGATTCCCTTTACCGGTAGAAAATGATGTATGAGAATGTGGGACTCCATAAAAGAATTTCATGTTTTTTATATCAAAATTACAATTCATTGGTTTTCTTTTTTTAGACAAGGGTATAACTCCTTAAATATTGATTGTATAATATATATATGTTTAAATAATAGATTAGAGAATAAATATAACATAAATTAATGACAATACTACATATGAGTGTTAGAATATCTTATGTAACTTAGAAAGGTGGATACTATAATGATAAAAATTGGTGAATATAATAAATTAAAAGTAGATAGAGAAAAAGAATTTGGATTTTATTTAGTTGATGAAAATGGAGATGCAATATTACTTCCTAAGGCGTTAATAAATAATGAAACAATAATAGTAGGTGATGAAATTGAGGTTTTTGTATACAAGGATTCAGAAGATAGACCTATTGCAACATGTAAGAAGCCATTAATAACAGTTGGAGAAGTAAAATATTTAGAAATAGTAGGTCAGTCTAAAATAGGAGCTTTTGCCAATATAGGGTTAGAAAGAGATATATTTATACCTATAAAGGAACAAAAATTCAAATTTAAGACTGGTTGTAAATATATGCTACATGCTTATTTAGATAAAACGGGAAGACTTGCGGCATCTACTTATGTTGATGATTACATTGATGTTGCAGAAG
The DNA here is from genome assembly GCA_051653165.1 of Clostridium sp. GTDB lineage: Bacteria > Bacillota > Clostridia > Clostridiales > Clostridiaceae > Clostridium. Next base: position 15,539 of record JBOFVP010000187.1, on the reverse strand, counting down.
AAGGAAAATACACTGTTAATGAAGATGTTAAGGGTGTTATATATGGAAAAGCAGGTACTACAATAAAAATTGCAGTAGATAGAGAGTATAAGGGGATAATTTTAGGTAATGAATTCTATGAAAAAAATGATTTTCCAGGAGAAGAATTAAATTTAAGAATCAAAAAAATATATGAAGATGGAACAATTGGTTTAACAAATAGAAAGAAAAGATTAGATGCAAGAGTAGAATTGAAAGATGTAATTATAAATTATATGGAACAGAATGGTGGTGCTATGCCATATAATGATAAGTCGTCTCCAGAAGAAATAAAAATGACATTTAATACTTCAAAGAATTATTTTAAAATGGCTTTAGGTGGGTTAATGAAAGAAGGAAAAATAACTCAAGATAAAGAGGGGACTAGATTAAAATAGTAAGTAAATTTAAGGAAATAAGAGTTATATATATAAATAAAAGGATAATTCACCTATATGGTAAGTTATCCTTTTATTTGGTTGTGGAATTTTATGGGATAAATAGTATAATGAGATTATAAAGTCGATGATAAGAATAGTAGATTTAAGAGGTTAGTTAAAGCGATTTTGGGAAGGTGAAAGCCAAAAACTGTAGCTTAAATTGAATGGGTCTTTGAGATGATACCTTGAATTTGAAGTAGGGGTATACGGGTAGTCTACCGTTAAAAGGGCAGGATATCGAAGAAATTCCGTATCTGATGAGATTAAAGTAATAGGTGGCATAACGATACACTTCGTCCTATAAGAGGGTGAAGTGTTTTTTGTTTTTTAAAATATAGTTGTCATTTAAAGCTTTATAAAAATGGGTGGTACCACGAGTCACTTCGTCCCATAGCAATTTTTGCTATGGATGAAGTGACTTTTTATTTTTTTATGATTAATAGAATTTTTAATTAAATGTTATAAAAACATTATACAAGGAGAGTATTATGATTAATTTATCAAGAGACAATTACAATAACTATTTAAAAAAAGACAAGGCATTTTCATTAATTGAGGAATTTAGTGCAGATGAGCTAACACCAATAAGCATTTTTAATTCATTAAAAAATACAAGAACATTTATATTTGAAAGTGGAGTGATGGACAATAATGAGGGAAGATATTCATTTATTGGTATAAAGGTTAAGGAAAAAGTATCATCAAAAGAGACTTCGTTAGAGGCAGGGTATAAGCTGACACAAATAAATTTTGAAGAAAGTACAAATCCTTTTCCATTTAAAGGGGGATTAGTTGGTATTGTAAGTTATGACTTATTAGCAAGTTATGAGAAGAAATTAGAGATGAAGAATTATGATGAACTTAAGACAGAAGACTTTAAATTTTATTTGTATGATGACTATATATGTTATGACCATTTTAAATCAAAAGTATTTATCGTAAGGACAATAGATTGTAATAGAGAAGAAGGGTATGAAGAACTAATAAATTTGAATAATGATTTATATGATAGTTTTTTTAGACAGGTTGAGGTTAGGAAGAGAAATCTTGGCGATAAAGAGATAAAGTTTGAGTGTAATTATAAAAAAAATGAGTATTTGGAAAAAGTTGAAAAAGCAAAGGAATATATAAGAGCGGGTGATATATTTCAAGTGGTTTTATCTCAGAGATTTAAAGCTGAAACAGAGAAAAAAGGCTTTGATATATATAGAGATATAAGAGAAAAGAATCCATCCCCATATATGTATTATATGAATTTTGAGGATTATGAAATAATAGGTGCTTCACCTGAAAGTTTAGTATCAGTAATTGATGGAGAGATTATAACTAATCCAATAGCTGGAACAAGAAAAAGAGGCATTAATAATGAAGATGATATAAAAATAGAAGGTGAGCTATTAAAGGATGAAAAGGAAAGGGCAGAGCATTTAATGCTTGTTGATTTAGGGAGAAATGATGTTGGAAGGGTAAGTGAGATTGGAACTGTCCAAGTAGTAGATTTTATGAAGATATTAAGGTTCTCCCATGTTATGCATATAACATCAAAGGTTAAAGGTAAACTTAGAGAAGGGATTACTTCACTTGATGCATTAATATCATGTATACCAGCAGGGACATTATCTGGTGCACCAAAGATTAGAGCAATGGAAATAATAGAGGAGCTGGAAAATAGAAAACGAGGATTCTATGGAGGCGCTATTGGATATTTTTCTTATGGGGGAAATATGGATATGGCAATAGCTATAAGAACAATGATATTAAAAAATAAAATAGCCTATATTCAAGCAGGTGGTGGAATCGTATATGATTCTGTAGGAGAAATGGAGTATGAAGAAACTATTAATAAATCAGCAGTATTAAGGGAGGTTTTAAGATGATTTTAATAATTGATAATTATGATTCATTTACCTATAACCTATTTCAATATGTAGGTAAATATAAAGAGGTTATAGTTTATAGAAATGATGAAATAACAATTGAAGATATAAAAAAATTAAATCCAGAAGGGATAATATTATCGCCAGGGCCAGGGGTGCCAAAAGATAGTGGAATATGTAAAAATGTTGTAGAGATTTTTAGTGGCCTTATACCTATTTTAGGTGTATGTTTAGGGCATCAAATTATAGGAGAAGTATTTCAAGGTGAAGTTGTAAGGGCAAATGAAGTATTTCATGGAAAAAGTAGTGATATAAAAATTAAAGAAGCTCCACTTTTTCATGGATTGAGTGAAATGATAAATGTAATGAGATATCATTCGTTAATTATAAAAATTAATACCATGGATGAAAGAATAAATGTTATCGGAGAAACACAGCATGGAGAGATTATGGCTATAAGTAATGATAATCTTAAAATATATGGAGTTCAATTTCATCCTGAATCTATATTTACTAAGGATGGAGATAGTATAATAAGAAATTTTGTGGAGGGGATATGTAATGGATGTTAAATATATAATAAGAAAGTTATTACTCAATCAAAACTTAACACAGGAAGAAGCTTATAATATGATGAATTCAATGGTTTTAGGAGAAGCTACTTCATGTCAAATAGGAGCTTATCTATCTCTGTTAGGTAAAAAGGGAGAAACTATTGATGAGGTTATTGGGACAGTAAATGCGTTGAGAGAAAAAATGACTAAAATTAATTTAAATAAATATATGATTGATACTTGTGGAACAGGAGGGGATGGAGGAAAAACTTTTAATGTTAGTTCAGCAGTTGCAATAGTTGCTGCAAGTGCAGGAATTACAGTAGCAAAGCATGGTAATAGGGCTATAACTAGTAAAAGTGGTAGTTCTGATGTATATACTGAATTAGGAATAAGGGTTGATTATTCAAAAGATGAAGCAGAAAAAATAATGGATCAAAAAGGTATGGCATTTTTATTTGCACCATATTATCATCCAGCTTTAAAAACAGTAGCAAAAGAAAGAGGGGAACTTGGAATCAGAACTATTTTTAATTTGGTTGGTCCATTAGTAAATCCTGCACCACTTTCAGGTCAAATAATGGGAGTCTTTAATAAAGAACTTGTAGATAAAATAGGAGAGGTTCAAATAGGATTAGGATTGAATAAGGGGTTAATTGTTCATGGAGAAGATGGCTTAGATGAAATTTCTATATGTGATAGTACTCATGTGTATGAAATAGATAATGGCTCAGGACACTCATATGATATAAAACCAGAAGACTTTGGAATTAAAAGAGCTTTTATAAGTGATATTCAAGGGGGAACATCAAAGGATAATGCAGAAATAATATTAGATGTTTTTAAAGGAAAAAAAGGTCCATGTAGAGATATAGTAATAATAAATTCAGCAGCTGCATTATATGTTGGGGAAAAGGTGGAGAATCTTAAAGAAGGTGTTAGTTTAGCTGAAAAATTAATAGATGATGGTAGTGTTATTAAAAAATTAGACGAGTTAAGAGGTATAGCAATATGATACTTGGTGAAATAGTTGAATCAAAAAAGATATTTATAGAAAAAAAATTAAGTTGTAAAAGTAAATTTCCAAAGAATAAGTTTTTTATTATAGGAGAATTTAAAAAGGCATCACCATCTAAAGGGGTTATAGTTAATGATTTTTCAGTAGATAAAATTTTAAACGTATATGAAGGAATGGCAATTGATATATATTCAGTTTTAACTGAGGAAAAGTACTTCATGGGGAATATTAATTATATAAAATCTATAAAGGAAAAAAGTGAGCGTATGATTTTAAGAAAAGATTTCATAGTACATCCTTATGAAATATATGAGAGTAAGGTGATAGGTGCTGATTTTATATTATTAATAGTAGGCGTCTTAGGGGAAAAAATAGGGGAATATTATGATATTGCAAAATCTATTGGATTAGAAGCATTAGTTGAGGTTCATAATGAAGAGGAGTTAGATATAGCACTAAAATATGATTGCAATGTTATAGGGATAAATAATAGGGATTTAAAAACCTTTAAGGTGGATATGGGGACAACTGAGAGGTTAAGTAAACTAATACCAAAGGGTAAGATTATAATTTCAGAAAGTGGTATATCATCATTAGATGATATAGAGAAAATAAAGAGTATGGGTGTTAATGGAGTATTAATAGGGGAAAATTTTATGAGAAATTATGAAAAAAAAGAATTTATAAAGGAGTTTAATAATAGGTTTTATGACTAAGATAAAAATATGTGGAATAACAACAGTAGAAGAGGTTGAATTTTTAAATATAATAAAGCCGGATTATATTGGATTGGTATTTGCAGAAAGTAAAAGGAAAATTGATAAGCATAGAGGTAAAGAGATTATTAAAAGATTAAATGAAAAAATAAAAGTTGTGGGGGTATTTAAAGGTAATACATTAGATGAGATTAAAGAAATTGTAAGGCATTTAAATTTAGAGATTATTCAACTACATGAATATGAAGAAGCACCAATAGAAAATATTGAAGTATGGCAAGCTATAAATATTAAAAATGAAACATCACTTGCAGCGAAAAAATATGGGGGAAAAATAGTGTTAGATAGTACAAATCCAGGGTCTGGAGAGGGATGGAATATAGATATTTTAAGTGGTATAAAATTTAATGAAGAAATTTTTATTGCAGGTGGGATTAATGTAGATAATGTTAGTAGGGTATTAGAATCTGTAAAGCCTTATGGAATAGATGTTTCAAGTGGAGTGGAGAATAGGATAAATGGAGTATTGAAAAAAGATAAGGAATTAGTAATAAATTTTATAGAAAAGGTGAGAAAATATGATAAAAGGGAAGTTTAATGAATTTGGTGGACAATATGTTCCAGAAACTTTAATGAACGCATTAGAGGATTTAGAGAAAAATTATGAGCTATATAAAAATGATAATGAGTTTATATTTGAATATAAGGAGTATTTAAGTGAATATGTAGGTAGACCGACTAGTTTATATTTTGCAAAAAATCTAACTAGAATATTAGGTGGGGCTAAAATATATCTTAAAAGAGAGGATTTGAATCATACTGGAGCCCATAAGATAAATAACGTAATTGGACAAGTATTATTAGCTAAGAGGATGGGAAAGAAGAAGATAATCGCAGAAACAGGAGCAGGACAACATGGAGTAGCAACAGCAACCGTTTGCTCAATGTTTGACTTGCCTTGTGAAGTGTTTATGGGGGAAGAGGATATAAAGAGACAAAGAGTAAATGTGGAAAAAATGAAGTTATTAGGAGCAAAAGTAACTCCAGTTATTAGTGGTGGAAGAACTTTAAAGGATGCAGTAAATGAAGCAATTAGAAGTTGGGTTACAAATATAGAAGATACTTTTTATGTTATAGGCTCAGTAGTTGGTCCACATCCATATCCAACAATTGTTAGAGATTTTCAAAGGGTAATTGGTGATGAGTGTAGAGTTCAAATTTTGAAAAGAGAAGGTAGGGTGCCAGATTATATTATTGCAGCTGTAGGTGGTGGAAGTAATTCTATGGGAATTTTCTATCCATTTATAAATGATAATAAGGTAAATTTAATAGGTGTTGAAGGGGGAGGAAAGGGAATTGATACAGGATTACATGCATCAACAATTAGTGGTGGTAAAGTTGGTATACTACATGGTATGAAAACATTAGTTATGATAGATGAAAATTTTGGGGTTATAGAGCCATATTCAATTTCAGCAGGTTTAGATTATCCAGGTATAGGACCAGAACATGCATATTTAAATGAAATTAAAAGAGCTACGTATGTTAGTATAACAGATAGTGAGGCCTTAGAAGGATTTTATACTTTAACTAAATTAGAGGGAATAATACCAGCACTAGAATCATCTCATGCAATAGCTTATGCAATGAAGCTAGCACCAACACTAAAAGAAGAAGAGATTATAATAGTAAATTTATCTGGAAGAGGAGATAAGGATATTCATACAGTTTTAGGAGGAATGAGCAATGAAGATTAGTCATAAATTTAATGAATTGAGAGAGATGAAAAAGAAAGCTTTTATTCCATTTATAACATTAGGAGATCCTAATCTAGAAGAGAGTGTAGAGATAGCAAAGGGATTAGAGGCGTGTGGGGCTGATATATTAGAAATAGGAATACCATACAGTGATCCATTAGCAGATGGGGCAGTTATACAAAATTCTTATTATAAAGCTTTGAAGTCAGGATTTTCAATTAATGGAGGGTTTGAAGCGTTAAAAGAAATAAGAGAAAATATAAGCATACCTATAGTAGTTATGGTATATTATACAATAGTTTTTTGTTATGGTAGAGAAGAATTTTTGAAAAAAATGAAGGAGTGTGGTGTAAGTGGTATTATAATACCAGATTTACCGTTAGAGGAGAGAGTAGAAGCTATAGAAATAACTAAAAAATATGATATAGATTTGATACCATTAGTTGCACCTACATCAAAAGAAAGAATAAAAAGTATTGTTAAAGAAGCATCAGGGTTTGTATATTGTGTTTCAGTAGCAGGAACTACTGGAGAGAGGGAGTTAAATGTTGAGTTTTTAAAAGAATATATAAATTTAGTAAAAGAAAATACAAGTTTACCAGTAGCCATAGGATTTGGAGTAAGTACTCCTGAAGCGATAGTGAAGATTAAGGAAATGTGTGATGGGGTAATTATGGGGAGTGCTATTGTAAAAAGATGTGGAGATTATAATATGTTAATGAGATTTGTAAAGGAATGTAGAGAATCATTATAAACAAATTAGGGATGCTTATGCATCCCTAATTTGTTTATTTTCTTCTAAATAGTTTTCCTATTTCATTGATTATAAATGGAATTAGTGAAAGTAATAATACAATTCCCCAATCTTTAAATGTAAGTGGGAATACACCAAAAACATTTGAAAGGAAAGGAATTGAAATTACTACAAATTGTAAAATAATACCTAAAGCTATTGATCCAATTAGGTATTTATTTTTAAATAAGCCAACAGTGAAAATACTCTTTTTTGTACTTCTCATGCTTAATGAGTAGAATAATTGAGATACGCTTAGAACAACAAAAGCAAAAGTTTGTGCATGACTAAGTGAGTCAGTATAAAGTTTTTCACCAAGCTTAAAGGCTATTAAAGTTGTAATACCAATTAATGCACCGTTTATGATTAGGTATAAGCCCATTCCATCAGCAAAAAGGCTTTCCTTAGGGTTTCTAGGCGGATCATCCATAACACTTTCATCCATTGGATCTACTCCTAAAGATAGAGCAGGGAAGGAATCAGTTATTAAATTTACCCATAAAATATGAATTGGTAAAAGTGGAGTAGCCCAGTTAAATAAAATTGCAAAGAAAAGTGCAACTATTTCTCCTAAGTTACAAGATAGTAAAAATATTATTGATTTTTTTATGTTATTAAAAATATTTCTACCTTCTTCAACAGCTCTAACAATTGTAGAGAAGTTATCATCAGTTAAAATCATATCAGCAGCACCCTTAGCAACGTCGGTACCAGTTATACCCATTGCTACGCCAATATCAGCAGCTTTTAATGAAGGTGCATCATTAACTCCATCTCCAGTCATAGAAACAATATTTCCATGATATTTAAAAGCTTTAACAATTTTAACCTTATGCTCTGGAGAAACACGAGCAAAGATTTTATATTTATTTACAATAGAGTTAAACTCCTCTTGTGAATACTTATCTATTTCGCTACCAGACATACATTCTGAAATATTACTTGCTATGCCAAGTTCATGACCAATAGCGAAAGCTGTATTTTTATGATCACCAGTTATCATAATAGGTGTAATACCAGCTTTTCTACATAGTTCTATTGACCCTTTTACCTCTTCACGTGGAGGATCAATCATTCCCATTAATCCAATGAATATTTCATCACTTTCTAAGGAGTCTATATTAACACTTGAGGATTTTATTTCCTTATATCCAAGTGCTAATACTCTTAGAGCCTTATTACTCATATCATTAGCAGCCTTCAGTAGTTCAGATTTAATTGTATTTGTTAAAGGAACTATTTCACCTTTATATAATACTTTAGTACAAGTCATAAACAATGAATCAATTGCTCCTTTAGTATAAACAATGAAAGAAGAATCGTATTTATTAACAGTAGTCATTAACTTTCTATCAGAATCAAAAGGAATTTCATTTATCCTTTCATGTGATTTACTAAGTTCGTCTTTAAATATGTTAAATTTATTGCCCACATCTAATAGAGCAATTTCGGTAGGGTCACCAGTTTTAGAGTCTTGTGTTGAGGTAGCATCATTACATAAAACCATACCTTCAACTAATTTTAATTGGTAAGAATCGTTGAGGTCAATTTCATCAATAGGCTTTAAAGAACCATCAACATAAAACTTTATAACCGTCATTTGGTTTAATGTTAGAGTACCTGTTTTATCAGAACAAATTATACTAACAGAACCAAGGGTTTCAACAGCAGGAAGTTTCTTTACAATAGCATTTTGCTTTATCATTCTTTGAACTCCAAGGGCAAGAACAATAGCTACTATTGCTGGAAGACCTTCAGGAATTGCTGCTACAGCAAGTGAAATAGCTGTCATAAACATTTCAAACATATCCCTACCTTGGAACATTGATATTGCGAAAATAACAAGACAAATACCTACAGCTGCAAAACCAAGTATTTTACCAAGTTGAGTTAATTTCTTTTGTAGAGGAGTTTGATTTTCAGGTTCTTCATCAAGCATCTTAGCTATTTTACCAATTTCGGTATTCATACCTGTTCCAATAACAACACCAACTCCTCTACCATAGGTTGCTAAGGTAGACATAAATGCCATATTGTGCAAATCACCTATAGGTGGTTTTTCTTGGTTTATAACTAAGGTTGCATCTTTTTCAGCAGGAAGAGATTCACCGGTAAAGGCAGATTCTTCAATTTTTAAATTGGCACTTTCTATAAGTCTAAGATCAGCAGGAATATATCTTCCAGCATCAATTAAGATAATATCACCAACAACAACTTCTTCAGAAGGAATTTCTTTAAGTTTACCATTTCTTTTAACAATAGCCTTAGGAGTACTTAGTTTTTTTAATGCTTCGAGAGCTTTTTCAGCTTTATTTTCTTGAACAACCCCTATAATAGCATTAATAAAAATTACAATTAAAATAATAATTGAATCACTATATTCACCCATAAATGCAGATATTCCAGCTGCAACTAAGAGAATATAAATCATTGCATCGTTTATTTGTGCAAAAAATAATTGAAGCATTGTCTTTTTCTTTTTAGAAGCTAATTTATTCTCACCATCTCTTTCGAGCCTAAGCTTAGCTTCATCATCTGTTAGTCCGCTTATTGGATCAATTTTTAGTTCCTTTAGAACATCATTACTATTTTTAGAGAACCACAAATTTATCACCTCACAAATTAAATTTTAATGCATTATCTTAATATATGTAGCTAATAAGCTTTTTGTTAAAATAATTGCAATATTAATTTTAGTATTTCTATTAAAATCATAAATTATGTAATACAAGCTAATAGATAGTTTGATAATAGAAAATTAATGTGATATGATAATTTTAAAATATCATAAGATGAGGAAGTAAATATGGAAATAGGAAGAGTAAGAAGTGGTCAAATAACACAAGAGAGAAAAATATCATCAAACAAGAAAGATTTTTCTCAAAGTTTTAGTCAAGCTAGGGATAGAAAATCACAAGAGCAATTGAAAAAAATGATGGATGATATACAGAAAAAAGGAAATAGATTAGTGATAACAAAGACATATGCAGATGTAAGAGTATATAAAAAAATGATAAAAGAATATTTAGAATCAGTTCTTCAATATATGTATGATACAAAAAAAGATATAAGTTTTTGGCAAACTCAATATTTTGTTACAATTGAAACTATAGATGGAAAGTTAGAAGAATTAACGGAGCAATTATTAGGGCAAGAAAAAGAAAACTTAAACATTGCAGCAACTATTGATGAGATACAAGGGTTAATGGTGGATATATATAGATAATTATAAAGTCAACAGATTAAAATATTTGTGTTGACTTTAATATTTAGAAAGAATAGATTTTAAAGGAATAAAAGGTATATAAAAGGGCACTCTAAAATTAGAGGTGATTATATACATGAGAAAAAAGATAGTTATTATATTATCCTGTTGTTTAGTTTTTTTAATAACAACACAGTTTTTTCCTTTTGGAAAGAGTAGAAAAGATGATGCAAAGAGTATATTAGAAAATATGACTTTGCAAGAAAAAATCCAACAAATGATAATTCTCGATATCCCATATGTATATGAAGATGGAAAAGCAGAAGATTTTACTGTAGTTACCCAAGGGGTAGAGGAGTTCTTAAAAACAAGAAAGCCTGGAGGGTTAATATTATTTGAGAATAATATGAAAGATGTTGAACAGACTAGGAATTTAATTAGAGGAGTTCAAAGTACAAAAGATAAGGTTCCATTTTATATATCAGTAGATGAAGAGGGTGGAAGAATTTCTAAGATTCCTATTAAATTAAATATACCAACAGCAAAAGAAATAGGTGAAACTGGAAATCCTAAAAATGCTTACAATGAAGCTAATAAAATAGGTAAGGCATTAAAGGAGTTGGGATTCAATTTAGATTATGCACCAGATGTTGATGTAAATACAAACCCTGATAATCCAATTATAGGAGATAGGTCATTTAGCTCAAATCCTAAAGTTGTTGGACAGTTCGGAGTAGAATATATAAAAGGTTTAAGAAGTGAAGGTATTTTGTCAACAGCAAAACATTTTCCAGGGCACGGAGATACAGTAGGGGATTCACATAAGGGATTTGTAGAGGTTCCTCATGATTTAAAAAGAATAACTGAAGTTGAGCTATTACCATTTAGAGAATCAATAAAGGCTGGTGTAGACTTTATTATGGTAGGGCATATTTCTGTACCAGCATTGGATGATACCAAGATTCCAGCATCACTATCAAAGAAAATTGTAACAGATGTCTTAAAGAAGGATATGGGTTTTAAAGGAATAGTTATAACAGATGCATTAAACATGGGAGCTATAACACAAAATTATAATAAGCATGAAGCAGTAAAGTTAGCAATAAATAGTGGGAATGATGTAATACTTATGCCAGATATAAGTATACTTCCAGGAAGAGATGTAGCACAGTATGATGAATTAATACATTACATTGAAGAAGAGGTTAAAAAAGGAAATATTAAAGAAGAGAGAATAAATGAATCAGTTGAAAAAATATTAATTTCAAAATTAAAGATAAAATAAAAATTAGGTACAAGAATTTATTTCTTGTACCTAATTTTTAGTGTGATATAATAGCAATTAAAGTGATAAAATTTAAGAAAGGAGAAATGGCCATGAAAAAAAAGTTAAGTTTAGTATTAGGATTATTTATATTTATGTCAATAAGCCTTGTAGCATGTGGAAATGGTGAACAACAAAAAGAAGTAAAAACAATTAAGGTTGTAGTACCTGATGGATTACCTGCAATATCAATGGCAAAGGCCATAAAAGAAAATAAGGAGTTAGATAAAGATTATAAAATAGAGTATTCAATAGAAAAGACTCCAGAAAATATTGTTACAGCAGTAATGAAGGGAGAGGCAGATATTGCAATAGTTCCATCTAATGTAGGTGCAACACAATATAATAAAAAAGCAGGATATAAGATAGCTGCTACAGTTGGATGGGGATCATTTTATGTTGTAAGTACAGAGGAAGGCCAATTAAAAGACCTTGTAAAAAAGGAAGAGGTTTATAACATAGGTAGAGGTCTAACTCCAGATATCGTAACCCAAACTATTTTAAAGCAAAAAGGGATTAATGTTGAAAGTGAAGTAAAACTTTCTTATGTTAATGGTGCTAATGAATTGCCACCAGTTATATTAACAGGGAAAGCAAAGGTTGCAGTTGTACCAGAACCAGCATTATCAACTATTTTAACAAAAAAGCAAGATTTAAAAGTAATTAGTAATTTAAATGATGAGTGGAAAAAAGAGTTTGATTCCAAATATGGATTCCCACAATCAACAATAATAGTTAAGGATTCACTTATTAATGAAGATAAAGATTTTATAAATAAATTTTTAGCAGAAGTTAATGATAGTGTTAATTGGGCAAATACCAGTAATGAAAATTTACCATATTATTGTGAAGATATAGGCGTTACTGCAAATAAAGATATAATATTAAAGTCCATTAAAAATGCTAATTTAAATTTTGTAAAGATAGCTGATACTAAAGAAGAATATAAAAACTATTTTAATAAATTAAAAGAATTTGATGTAAAAACCATAGGAGGACAAGTGCCAGATGAAGGAGTGTTTATGGAATAAATTTAAAAGAATAATTATATCCATAATATTTTTTCTAGTTCTATGGGAGATAGCAGCTATTATAATAAATAATGAAATATATTTACCAAGATTAAAAGTAATATTACAAGAAACAATTAATTTGATAGTGGAGAAAGACTTCCTTATTAATGTGGTTTCAACTGTAAATAGAACAATAATTTCATTTATTATAGCATTAGGACTATCAATATTATTTGGAGTTCTTTCGATAGTATCTCCAGTATTTGAGAGTATAATTAAACCATTTAATTCTATAGGTAAAACAATCCCTACAATGATATTGGTTTTATTAGCCTTAATATGGGTTAATAAGAATCAGGCACCATATATTGTTGGGGTTGGTATTGCCTTTCCTATAATGTATGAGGGAATAATAAATAGTATTAGAGATATGGATAAGTCTTTAATTGAAATGATGAAGGTATATGAAGTATCAAAAAAGAGTAAAATTAAGAGTATATACATACCCATAATTAAAAATTATATTATGACAATTATAGTATCAACTTTTTCATTAGTATTTAAGGTTGTGGTTGCAGGGGAAGTACATGGACAACCTAAATATGGTATAGGTGCAGCAGTTCAAATAGAAAAGGTTAACTTTAATACTCCTGGGATTTTTTCTTGGATATTAATTATAGCTTTCATATCAGTAATCTTTGAAATTATCAATAATTATCTAAAAAGAAGGATGAATTTATGGAAAAAATAAAAATTACTAATCTTAGTAAGGCCTTTGGTAATAGAGTAATATTTAAAAATTTTAATATACAGTTTGGAGAACATAAAATTAACACCATAATAGGTGAGTCAGGTATAGGTAAAAGTACATTATTAAATATTCTAAGTGGAATTGAAACTATGGATAGTGGAAATATTAATAATTTAAATGTGAAGGATATAAGTTATATCTTTCAAGAAGATAGGCTTATACCATGGCTTAGTGTTAATAATAATATGAGGCTAGCATTAAACTGCTATTATAATGATAATGATATTCAAAAGATTATAGACAAGTATCTAGAGTTAGTTGGTGTATTTAGTTCAAAATTTAGTTTTCCAAAAGAGCTAAGTGGTGGAATGAAACAACGTATAAATATAGCTAGAGCATTAGCTAAACCATCGAAAGTAATATTGATGGATGAACCATTTAAGTCATTAGATTACAAAACCAAATATAATATAATGAGTGAATTGAAAAAAATAATTGATAATGAAGATAGGATAGTTATTTTTGTTACACATGATGTTGATGAGGGAATTTTCTTAGGTGGAGAGTTGATAGTATTTAAGGGATCACCAATAGGGATTAAGTTAAGAGTAAAAGGAAACTTAGAAAAATATAAGAATGAAATTATAGAATGTATTTAATATACAATGGAGGACAGATGATTAAAAGTTTTATAGAATTTTATAAGCCATATAAAAAATTATTCGCATTAGATTTATTTGTTGCAACTATTGCAGCAGCATGTGATTTAGTATATCCAATGATGACAAGGGAAATTGCTAATAATGCTATACCTGACTCTAATTATAGAACAATATGGGTATTTGGAATAACATTAATAGTACTATTTATAATTAAGGCTGGCTGTGGATACTTCATGCAATATTGGGGACATGTTATTGGAGTAAGAATGCAGGGTGATATGAGAAGAAAGATATTTACTCATCTTCAAAAATTACCAAACACTTACTTTGACAATACTAAAACAGGAGAGATAATGTCTAGAATTATAAATGATCTTATGGATATTTCGGAGCTTGCTCACCATGGGCCAGAAGATTTATTTATATCAACTATTATGTTGATAGGATCATTTATAATACTATGCACAATAAATGTACCATTAACATTAATTGTATTTGCATTCATACCATTAATAGTCGTATTTACTATAAAGCAAAGAAAGAGAATGCATGAGGCATTTTTAGCGACTAGGGTAGAAACAGGAGAGGTAAATGCTACATTAGAAAATAGCATTGCAGGTATAAAAGTAGCAAAAGCTTTTGTTAATCATGATTATGAAGTAGAGAAGTTTGAAAAAGGAAACTCAAAATTTATTAATGCAAGGGAAAAAGCATATAAGGTAATGGCCCAATATTCAGCGGGAGCTACTTTTTCAATAGATATAATAAATTATGTTGTATTAATTGCCGGTGGAATATTTACTTTAAACAACAAAATTACTATTGGTGATTACATGGCATATTTATTATATATAAAAATATTTATGGACCCAATAAAGAAGTTGATAAACTTTGTAGAACAATTCCAATCAGGAATGACAGGTTATGAAAGGTTTATGGAGATAATAAATCAAGAAACAGAAAAGGATAAGGAAAACTCAAAGGAATTAACAGATATTAATGGAGAAATAGAGTTTAAAGATGTTCATTTTAGCTATGAGGATAAGAAAATTTTAGAAGGAATTACATTAAATATAGAAGCAGGGAAGATGTTAGCATTAGTGGGACCATCAGGTGGTGGAAAAACTACTTTTTGTAATTTAATTCCTAGATTTTATGAAATTGAAAGTGGAGATATATTAGTTGATGGGACAAGTATCTACGATGTATCAATGAGTTCATTAAGAAGTAGTATAGGAATAGTACAACAAGAAGTATTCTTATTTACTGGTACTATAAGAGAAAATCTTCTTTATGGAAAGATAGATGCAACAGAAGAGGAACTTGTAGAAGCTTCTAAGAGGGCAAATATTCATGATTTTATCTTAGGATTAGAAGAGGGATATGACACCTATATAGGAGAAAGAGGTGT